>JASFIT010000391.1:0-4524 GCA_050122535.1 Desulfobacteraceae bacterium
TTATGCCAAAGACGCCAACGCCTCTTTCGCTTGTTTCACATGTGTTTCAGCCTCGCATTCTTCAAAGATCTGAATGGCTTCCGAGATGCATTCCCTAGCTTGGTCTTTTCTCCTCTTAGCCCTATGCAAAAGACAAAGGTCAAGATAAGCCTGCCCTAGTATGCCTTTGGCCCCAATTTCTTTTGCAGCTTCGATCGCCTTATTGAAATGGGCTTCTGCCTTTTGACTGGCAAAGGGGATATTCTTCATCAAGAAGCCGATGTTTTTGGCTAGGAAGGAGAGACTTTTTGGCCCCTCTCCCTGAACCACCTGCAAATAGACTTCTCCCATGACGAGCTCAAGCCTTGCGTGTAAAGTTTTTCTCCCATTTTTTAGAGATGATTGTCGTTCCTCCTCAACCATCTTCAATCCTTGGGAAATATGGCCTTTATCAACCATAACAATTGCAAGAAAGCTGTAGGCGTAAGGACGCATCTGCTCACAACCAAAATTTTCGCAATATGACATAATCTCTTGAAGAGGTCCTTCAGCTTCCTGGAATTGACCACTGTAACAATAGGTTGCACCAAGAAATATTCTGCCCCAGTGAGCATAGAAGGGATCTGCTGCAACCTCAAGGGCTCTCTTATAGCAGTCGATAGCAGATGTGAAATCTCCGGCCGTTAGATAGCCAGTTCCAGTATAAATATGGCCTACCGTCAAGCTTCTAATATCTGAATGCCTTTTGCCATAATCGAGAAGAGTCCTTCCGATTTCAAAAATCTTTTTGCTCTCTCCTCTGTACCAATAAGTCTGCGCAATTCCAGCCAGGGATTTAAAGAAAAGATAATGATCTGAGTCGAGAATCCTCGATATCTCTTGGGCCTTTTCTCCAAAGGCAATTGCTTCGTCAAGAAGGCCCCAATCGGCACATGTCCAGTTGAGCCAAGTGTTGGCGTAGCCTATGACCTGCTGGTTCCCGATCTGCTCGCCAAGTTCCAGGGCCCTACTAAGGTATTGATACGAATCCTTTGGCCTCCCTCTGGCACCCTGAACGGTAAAGCCGAGCCACGCATAGAACATCCCGAGCCTTGACTTGTCATCTAGAGACTTAGCCAGATCCTCGTGAGCCCTCAGCAGGTTCTCCAACCGGCCCCAATCACCACGATGATAAAAAACCAAAGCCCACTTGAAGATCAGATCAATGAGAAGTTCCTCTTCTTCCTGTGACTTGTCGGGTTTATTACTCAGAATGTCAAAAGCTTCATTGTAATATTGATGCGCTTCTTCCACAGCATGTCTTCCGGCGCTCTTCTCACCCGACTTCATCAGATAATCTACGGCCTTAGAAACGGATTGGCCTCGTTTGAAGTGGAAGGCCAAGGTTTCATAAAATTCCGAAAGCCTGTCTTGAAAAAGCTGCTCCATTACAAGCGCAATCTGTTCGTGGATTACCTGCCGGTCTTTTTTGAGAAGACCGTTGTAAACCACCTCCTGGGTAAGAGGGTGCTTGAACATGTACTCCAGATCGGGCTGAAGAGACCTAGCTCTAATTAGATCGAGTCGCTCCAGGGTACTTAGACCTCTATCAATGCGGTCTTCGAGATCTGTGACCCTTCTGAGAATATCGTAAAGAAAAGCCCTCCCTATCACCGAAGCCTCTTGAAGAATGCGTTTTGTCTCCTTTTCCAATCGATCAAGCCTCCCAGAAATGAGACCATGGATCGTCGAGGATATATCAGACTCAGTGATAGGTTTCGTTACCCTCCAATTACCGTTGTCACGGATCAACGTCTCCGATTCGATCAACGAATTGACCAGCTCCTCTAAATAGAAAGGATTTCCTTCTGCCTTTTGCTGAATAAATCGCTTCAGATCAGAAGGAATGGTCTCCGTCTTCAGCAGGGATTCCAACATATCCTGCGCCTCTGAAGGCGAAAGATCCTGAAGTCGAATCTCCTGGTAGATCTTAGCAATGCCGCTTAACTGATGACCTGTGAAAAGACTGAAAATAGGCCTGTAAACACAGAGAACGATTGCGGGCTGTCGGGTATGTTGTAAGGCGTTACGAAGGAGTTCCACAAAGGAGGGATCAGCCCAGTGAAGATCTTCCAGAAAAAAAATTGTCGGAGCTCTCTCGGCTAGAGATGATATGATGCTCTGTGCTGCCTCTAGAAGACGAGATCTCCAGAACGCTGGGCTCACATCTTCCACTTCGGGATAATGCAGCGAATAAAGGCTACCCACGTAAGGGATAATCTCATCCTTTTTCCCTAGGAGATGCTCTATCCCATATTCGACTTTCTCTCTCACTTTTTGAGGAGGATCGTCCTCTTCAATTTGAAGTACCCTGTTCAGAAGATCGATCAAGGGGAAATAGGGTATGTTCTGGGAATACGGATAAGCATGTCCTTCTACCCATTGAACCTCTTCCAGATTCAAGGTGTCCTTAAACTCGTCAACCAATCTGCTTTTTCCAGTGCCTGCAGCGCCGCAGATAGAGAATATCCTGCCTTCTCCCTCCCGGAGATTCTTGACGGCATCGGCCAGTTCGGTGATTTCCGCCTTTCTGCCAATGAGATCAGCTCTTAAGCCGGAAAGACGGTGTACCGTAACGGGTCTTTCTTTTGCAGATAAAACCTTGTAAGCCTGGATCGGTTCCGCTTTGCCCTTGACCGTGGTTGGTTCCAGGCTTTCAAACATAAAATGCCCTTCTGCCTGTCGATAGGTGTCCGGACCAACCAGAATTTCGCCATCTTTAGCCAGGCTACTTAGCCGGAAGGCAAGATTGATAGGGTCCCCTGCCACTCCATGTGTACCTTTCCCCATGTCCACTTCACCCGTAACAACGAGGCCCGTATTAATCCCGGTGTGCACTGAAATGGGTTGGCCGATCCTTTTCTCTACTTCGGGGCTTAGGGCATCCACCAGCTCATGTATTTCTCTTGCGACCTTGATAGCTCTAATCGGATCATCCTCATGGGTTTTTGGCACGCCGAAAAGCGCCATCACGGCATCGCCGACGAACTTCTCGACAAATCCCTCGTACTTGTCAATTACCTTGGAAATGTCACGGAAGATTCGGCTAGTGATTTCTTTTACCTCCTCGGGATCAAGTTTTTCCGACATTGCTGTGTATCCCGAGAGATCGGAGAAAAGAACCGTGACGTGTTTCCTCTCGCCCTCAGGCTCTGGTGCCGTATCAGCTGTTTCTGCGGCCTCATCTAATTCTTGTCCACATTTGCCGCAGTATCTATCGTCTGAGAGTACTTCAGCACCACACTGAGGGCAGGTCAATAAAAGGTTGGCCCCGCACTTACGGCAAAACCTGTTTTCCTGGGGATTTTCAGTCTGACATTTTGAGCACTTCATTAATGCCTCCCTCAGGATTTAGAGAAAAGACGATTGGTGGATTATGAGGATGGATTTGCTCTCTTGAAAGGGGAGTATAGTGAAGATGTACCTTCGTGTCAATTAGGCGATACCCCCATATATTGTGGTCAAATTAGAAATGCCAAAATTGCAGGTTTCTTGCCATAATGCTCTCCCGCCCACTTGACGGAACCTCTGCAGGTTACATCTGCAATATTTTCGAATTTCGGGCTTTGAAAAGGCCACAAAAATAGCAGAAAGAGAAACCTATCACTGTAGTCTGTCACCCCCTACATGTTGCGCCCTCCGATCCGGCTTGACATCAGTCCCTTGCAGAAGTGATGTCTCCGCACAAGGAATGGTTTGACCGTACCTTTACTTTCAGGTTAGTCTATTCCTGTTTTGATAAAGAGTGAGGCTAGGAAGAGATGTATCGGAACTTTGATGAAATTGTCTCCCGGGCCAAGGAACTGGGACCGTGTAGAGCCGCGGTTCTATTTCCCGAGGACCCGGAGGTTATGCTTTCTGTATTAAACGGGATTGAAGCGGGCCTCATCGCGCCGGTGATGGTCGGACATAAAGACCAGATTCTGTCCGTTGCAAGGGAAATCAATTTGCCACTGGACCATATTGAGATTCTTGATGAGCCTGATCCTCAAAAAGCGTCTGATTTCTGTCTGGACCTGGTAGCCAAAAAAGAAGTGCGTTTCGTTGTAAAGGGTAGAATTCTATCCAGTTATCCATACCGGGCACTTGTCAGGAGAACTATAACGCTGGCCCCTGACCAGACTTCTTCTTCCATCTGTTTTCATCAGATACCCAGTCTTGATAAGATCTTTGTTACGACCGACCCAGGCATTCACATTCTTCCCGATCTGGAAACCAAAAAGAAAATACTCGTGAATGCAATACGTGCTTCCCGTCAACTGGGCTGTCCATCACCTCAAGTCATGGTCCTTGCGGCTGACCATGTTGACGGGACTTCATCTCATTTTGCTCGAGAGGCAGATGACCTGAGGCAGTTTGCGGAAGAAGGGGGGCTGGGTCCCTGTCACATTCACTTGGCTAAGAATCTCTATGGTCTTTTTCGTGACATGAAAATCACAACAGCGGCCTTTCCGGACATCTTTGTCTTTCCAAATATCGAAACGGGAAATATATTGTGTAAGAGTA
>JASFIT010000392.1:0-4510 GCA_050122535.1 Desulfobacteraceae bacterium
CCACACGCAAAATCCTTTGCTCATTTCTATGCCAGCGGGGATAAACAGGGTCAGGAGCACTACCTTTGCCCTTTTCGTACAGAATTAGCATATTGACTCTTCAACCTCTTTTGTGAGAAAATACAGTATCTTAAAGAATTTCCCGGTCACTTTGGGTTACACTTTTCCAAAAAAGGATAATGATTCATGATCAAGCTCTACACCATGGACGGAACGGATGAAGGTCAATCCTTTGACATCAAAGTTGATACCGTCTATGTGGGTCGGTCAGCCGCTAATCACGTCCAAATCAAGGATAAATTCGTCTCCAGAAAACACCTGAGGATTGTCAAAAAGGGGGACGAATATTTTATCAAAGACCTGAAGAGCAAAAATGGTACCTTTGTCAATGGAGAACCGATACGCCCTGATGTTGAAATTCAAGTGGGAGAGGGGGTTCCCATTGTTCTAGGCATGAGTGTGATATGTTTGGGCAAGGCCTGTTTAGATAGCGTCATGCCTTTTCTGGATTCCATCGATCTTTCCAAAGAAATCACCGAGAGTGAAACGGTCATCGTGCAAGACAGGCCGATGACTTCACAGAAAAATATGGAACTGATCCACAAGGTGTCCGATGTCCTCATGAAATCCACGGATATCAATGAAATTTTGCAAAAGATCCTCGATTACGTTTTGGATCTCCTCAAAAGGGTGGACAGAGGGGTTATCATTCTGATTCATCCTAAAACGAACGAGGTTTCGGAAGTCATCCCCAAGAGTCGAAAGCCCGGCGATAAAGCCCCTAAAAGCTATAGCCGGACTATCGTGGAACGCGTTGTAAAGGAGAGCAAACCGATTATGATGTTAGACACCCTTAGTGAGGATGAGGTTGATCGGTCAGAGAGTATGGAAATGATGAGGGTGAGGTCTGTGATGTGTGTCCCCTTGATCAGCCGGTCTAAAATAAGGGGAGTCATCTATGTGGACTCTGTGAACAGACCCCATGGATTTCGAAATGATGACCTTTCTCTCCTAACCGCACTGAGCAGCTCGGCCGCTATTGCCATAGAGAACGCACTGCTCTACGCCAAAGAAAAGACCGGCACCTTATACTAAATGACAAAGCCTTTTTGTAGCCCCTGACATATCCCCCTCAATCTCCCCCCTAACAGCTTTCTGCTAAGAATGATAAACAATACTGGCCCAAAGGGCCTGGCTTCCCTTAAGCCCCATAACGGTTCTTAGTATGGGGCAACGGCCCCTTTCGAAAGGCCGTATCTTAAAAAAAATCCACCGAGCCCCGCAGTGGTCCAATATTTTGAGGTTTGCGCCCCTGAGCCCCTGGGAGTCTCCCGTCACTTTGTTAAACCGTAAAATATTGGGTCACCGCCCACTCACATAGTAGATACAACCTTGAGAATAGGGCTGTTGCCTCAGACAGAGGGGAGAAACTAGCAAAAAGCCGAACAAATGTGCTATGAGGATGTCTAACTGTATAGATAAGCTCAATTTGGCTTGATTATGAAAAGCTTTTTGACTTTGTATTCCCAGTTGCTATCTTTTGGACGAGAACCTGATGGGAGGAAAAATGTATGGCAAAGAATCTCACACACAAAATCCTAGAAGCCCACCTGATCGAAGGTGAGCTTACGCCGGGTACGGAGATTGGTATAAGAATTGACCATACCCTGCTTCAAGATGCCACGGGTACTATAGCCATGCTGGAATTTGAAGCGTTAGGTCTCGATCGTGTCAAAACCGAGCTTTCGGCCCAGTACGTGGACCACAACCTACTTCAAACAGACCACAAGAATGCTGACGATCACCGATATCTTCAGACGGCCTGTGCCCGCTACGGAATACACTTCAGTCCTCCAGGAAATGGGGTTTCACACCAGGTTCACATGGAACGCTTTGGTGTTCCGGGAAAAACCTTATTAGGCTCCGACAGCCACACACCTGGAGCTGCGGGTGTCTCCATGTTAGGGATCGGCGCGGGCGGACTGGACGTGGCCATGGCTATGGCTGGCCTTCCCTACTACCTGCCCTGCCCCAAGGTATTGGGGGTAAAGCTTACGGGAGAACTGCCAGATTGGGTGAGTGCCAAGGATCTGATTCTGGAGATGCTCAGGAGGTATGATGTCAAAGGATGCGTGGGTAAAATTATCGAATACTATGGCCCAGGGGTAAAGACGCTCTCGGCTACGGATCGGGAAACCATTGGCAATATGGGTACAGAGCTGGGTGCCACCACCACCATCTTTCCTTCGGACGAAAACACGCGGGCTTACCTGAAGGCCCAGGGCCGAGGTGACCTGTGGACCCCCTTGGCCGCGGACGAAGGCGCCGAGTATGAGGAGTATGAGGAGATTGACCTCTCATCTGTTGAGCCCCTTATCGCCTGCCCATCATCACCGGGAAATGTGGTCCCAGTCCGGGAAGTGGCTGGGCTCAGGGTTGACCAGGCCATCGTTGGCAGCAGCGTCAACTCCTCATTCCGTGATCTCATGGTGACCGCCAAGATTGTGGAGGGGCGACGTCGCCATCCCAACACCTCCTTTCATATTAATCCCGGCAGTCAGCAAGTCTTAGAGAATGTGGCAGACCAGCAGGGGGCTTTGGCCCTTCTTCTGGCCGGCGCCCGTATTCACGAGTCTGGTTGTCTCGGGTGCATCGGTATGGGACAGGCCCCTGGAACCGGGCAGGTGAGTCTTCGGACCTTCCCGCGAAATTTTCCAGGTCGATCGGGAACCAAAGATGACAAGGTCTATCTCTGCTCTCCCGAAACAGCGACAGCTGCTGCACTCAAGGGTGTGATCACAGACCCCAGAGATTTGGCAAAGGAGATGGACTATCCTCGCATAAAGGACCCGGACACATATATCATGAACGCGTCTTCTGTCATCTCCCCATCAGAAGAGCTGCGCAACACGGAAGTGATACGTGGACCAAATATCAAACCACTGCCTGAAATGGCTCCTCTACCCGAAACCCTAGAAGCGGAAGTTGTCATTAAGGTTGGAGACAATATTTCCACAGATACCATTATGCCTGCTGGCAATAAAGTCCTTCCACTCCGATCCAACATTGAGGCCATCAGTGAATTTGTCTATTATCAACTCGATCCTGAGTTCCACAGAGAGAGCAAAGAGAAAGGCACTGTGGTCATCATCGGGGGAGAGAACTATGGGCAGGGGTCGAGCCGTGAACATGCCGCCCTTGCTCCTCGATACTTGGGTGTACGAGCCAAAATCGCCAAGGGTTTTGCGCGTATTCACAAAGCCAATCTGTGCAATTTTGGTATCCTCCCCCTGACTTTTCAAGAAGCCAAAGACTATGACCGTTTTGACAAAGGGTTTAAGGTGGTCTTTCCCAGTGTGAGAAGGCGTGTAGAGCAAGGTGATACGGAAATACCGGTTGAAATAGATGGCCATACTATTGTTACCATCTTAGAGGTATCAGGGCGGGAACGGCGGAACTTGCTGGCCGGTGGGGCCTTGAACTATGTTAGACAGGAATTGAAAGCTAAGGGCTAGTCTACACATCCCCACCCCGCCCGCCTCGCGTGAGCGAGAGCGATGGCGGGCAGGCCCTACCTTCCCCCATCCCCGCTAAGAAAGCGGGATCTTCGAGAAAGGGGGGGGCATTGTGTTCAAAAACTAATTTACAGAGTCTCCTCTCTTTTGGTGGGAGAGGGATAGGGTGAGGGGGAAAAAGGAGGGTAAAAATGGCAGAAGTGGTGAATGTAAAGAATATCGGACTGAGGGGTGTAACCGTTGCCGATACCAAGGTCAGTTTCATAGATGGTGAAAAAGGGATACTCATCTATAGAGGCTATCGCATCGAGGACTTGGCAGAGAAATCATCATTCCTGGAAGTGGCTTATCTGGTCCTGAACGGAACGCTGCCGGATAAAAAGGCGCTTAAGGACTTTGAGAATCGGGTAAAAGAGGCACGACAGGTGCCTGAATTCATCTATGAAAGCTTCAAGAATTTACCTAAAGACGCCAATCCAATGGATGTGCTTCAAGGTTCTGTTCCTTTGCTGGCCACAATGGATCCCGATTTGATCGGGGATACCAGAGAATCCAATGCCAATATGGCGATCAGACTCATCTCCCGTTTGCCCGTCGTAGTGGCTGCTTGGCACAGGGCGCGACAAGGGCTTGAGCCCTTATCTTCTGATGACGATCTTTCTCATGCAGCCAACTTTTTGTGGCTCCTTCATGGAAAAAAGCCTGATGAGGAGATGGCCCGAGATTTGGACACCTGCCTCGTCCTCCATGCCGACCATACCTTTAACGCATCAACCTTTGCCTGTCGTGAGGTGGCCTCCACCAGGGCGCACATGTACGCTGGTGTCACAGCCGGCATAGGTGCCCTTTCAGGAAGTCTGCATGGTGGCGCCAACGCCCAGGTCATGAGGATGCTTTTGGAGCTGGAGCATGAGAAAGACATCGCTGCATGGGTGAAAAAGAGGCTTGATGGAGGAGATAGAATTATGGGCATGGGCCATGCCGTGTATAAGACC
>JASFIT010000393.1:0-4509 GCA_050122535.1 Desulfobacteraceae bacterium
CCTTTTTCTTCCTCACAGGCCTTTTTTTCTTCACTACTTTTTTCTTCCTGACAGGCCTTTTTTTCTTCACTACTTTTTTCTTCCTGACAGGCCTTTTCTTCTTCGCTACTTTTTTCTTCCGAACAGGCCTTTTCTTCTTCGCTACTTTTTTCTTCTTCGGCTTCTTTTTCGCAGCTGCCTTGGCCTTCTTCAATTGTCCTTCTAACTTCTTGACATTGCCGTTGGCCTTGGCGGCTTCTCTATTAAGTTTGGCCAATTTTTTCTTTGCCTGTCCTAACCTGTATTGGATTTGTTTAACAGTTGCCATAATCTCTCCTTTCTTGTTGGTTTAACAAAGAGCGTATTTGGGGAGTGATAATAAATTATAAATAACTAAAAGTCAAGCAAATATAAACGCTCAATGACAAATTAATAGTAAACTATACTGAGTTGTTCTCTATGAACTTTTCTAATAACCAAACTCCTAAAAATAAATCCCCTTAAGGATTTTGGGTTCTGTCAAAAACAGATAAGAAAGAATAGAGAGAATAGAGCAACTGTTGCCCCAAAAAAAAGGGCTTATTCCAGGTTTCCTATGCTCCAGTGTTCAGAACAGAATGCTGCCCTAGAGCTCAAGATATTCTTGTAGCCCACTTAATAGCAGGACCGCTGGTATTCTCAGCCTCTTCAATAACGGACCCGGACACGAGTAAACAACATGCGACAAGCTGATGTTCAAACTATGGAAGGATCTCATATCCAGGACTATTCAACAGAATTCGCCTTGTATTATCATTAATGCTTGACATGCTATTAAAAATTTCATTATTTATTCTAATTAAGAATAATTTAAATTTATGAAAAATATCTCTAGTAGAAAGGAGGTGAAATCTTTTAGATCTTGAGGCCCTAAACTATTAACTGGATCTACTTATAAGGAGGGAAGACATGGCTGGAAGTACGTACAAAATTATTGAACTTGTGGGAACCAGTGACACATCATGGGAAGAGGCGGCCAAAACAGCAGTGGAAACAGCAGGGGCAAGCCTAAGAGATCTGAGAATTGCAGAAATCACGAAATTGGACCTTACCATTGAAGATGGAAAGGTGAAAAGTTTCCGAGCCCGGGTTAATGTATCGTTCAAATATGCGAGAGACTAATTGCAAAGGGAGGGCAGCTATACTATAGCGCCCTCTCTCATTCTCTTCTTTACCTTCCTGATTCTGAGGGTGTTTTTATCTTGATGGAAACGTCTAAAAGAAAACTGACCGTCCTTGATCAAATTACCTCTTCCGACAAGGTGAGGAAAAAAATCATAGATACGGCCAGTATACTCTATGCGAAGAAGGGATTCACTGCCACCTCCATAGAAGAGATATCCGAAAGGGCGGGCGTCAGTCTGCCGGTCACATACCACTATGTGAAAAAGAAATCGGAAATCATGAGATTGATCATGGAGGACGTGCTGAACACCTTTCAAGAGAGCTTAAGAAAAGAGATTGAAGGTATTGATGATCCGGAAGAGAAACTGGCCATAGCCACAATTCTCTACTGCAGGGTGTTAGACAAGCAGAGGGAAAAGGTCCTTTTGATCTATCAGAAATCCAGTTCCCTGGATAAGGCCTCCAAGGCCAGGGTGATGCAACTCGAGGTGGCCGTATCCGAAATTTTTCGCCTAATCCTTGATGAGGGAATTCAAAAGGGGATATTTAAAGAGGTTGATGTGGATCTCATGGCCTACAATATTCTCATGCTGGCCCATATGTGGGTACTCAAAAGATGGCATTTCAAGAATCGTCTCACCCTTGACAAGTATATCGACCTTCAACTCGTAACGATCCTCAACGCCCTGAGGAAATAGCTGCTATTGCTCGATCCCCCTTTAATGGTAGGGGTTCAGGGAGCCTTTTTCTCAAAAATAATGGTCGTTCTCTCTGATTTTCTACCTGGCAGGGTGTATGAAATCCTTTCATATATAGTCAGGTAATGGTCTTTTATGATCTGCCGATTCTCTTTGAGCTCCTCCTCGACGCGTCCACCCATAAAACTGACCAAAAGGCTTCCCGGTGTCAACAGAGGTGCACACCACGCGATGGTTTGGCTCATGGGAGCCAGCGCGCGCGCTGTAATCAGCTGGTAGCCGTCAGGATGAAGGCCGACCCTCACTTTTTCAATGCGCCCTCTTATCACTTCTGTTTCATCGAGCTTCAACAGACGAATAACCTGTTTCAAGAAACTCACTTTTTTAGCGTTGGCCTCAAGAAGGTGGGCTTTGAGCCCTGGTTTGCAGACCTTTAGGGGGATGCCCGGAAAGCCGGCCCCTGATCCCACATCAAGCAACCTCCCCGTCTCCGCAAGGTGGGGCATAGGAAGAAGGGAATCCAGGAAAAGCTCGAAGACCATTCTCTCCCGATGGGAAAGCCCTGTCAGATTCATTCGCCGGTTCCAAGCCCACAACTCGTCCAGATAGATCTGGAAAAGAGTTAACTGGTCTTCTGTTAACTCTATCCCATAGTCGAGTGATTTCTCGCTCAGAACCCGGATTTCATCTTTATACAAGATCAGACTACCACCGTTTTTTTGATGACGCTAATGGCCTCCTCAGGGGTGTCCGCGACGCTGAAGATATCAAGATCTGATTCTGAGATGGCCTTTGCTTTGAGGAGGGCATCTTTCATCCAGTCAATAAGCCCTTTCCAGTATTTTGAATCCAAAAGGATGACTGGGAAAGCCCTGATCCTCTCTGTCTGAATCAGAGTAAGAGACTCAAAGAGCTCATCAAGCGTTCCATAGCCACCAGGCATGATGATATAGGCCACGGCATATTTCACAAACATTACCTTTCTGATGAAAAAATACTTAAAATCGAGCCGCATGTTGGCGTATTCATTCGGCTGCTGTTCATTGGGAAGATGGATGTGCAGACCCACCGATTTTCCTCCAGCCTCAGCGGCCCCCTTGTTCGCCGCCTCCATCACCCCTGGACCACCACCTGAGATCACATTGAAACCATTCTCCACAAGTAAGCGAGCCAATTTCTCTGTGGTTCTGTATCTACTGCTTTCCCGCCCTGTCCGTGATGAACCAAATATGGTCACAGCAGGGTATACCTCTGGCAGGACATCAAAACCGTCTACGAATTCCGCCAGGATGTTAAACATTCTCCAGGTATCTTGAACGGTAATGTCGTCAAGCAGGTATTGCCTTTCACGCATTTATCTCCTCCTTCCTAATCAGATGGAAGATTACGGGTCTACTCACCGGGGGCGTTACAAAGCATGATGCATTCTGGTATGTTTCCGTAAAAATCCTTGATTTTTCTGATTTTATTGTTTAGCTTGCAGGGGCATATGAGCGCCATGATATTTTTCAAGCCCATGCCTGTCAAGATATAGCCATAGAAACCGTCTCTGATCTCAAGGGGTTCATGAATAGGGAAAACTCACCCATCTGATAGGTGGGTTTTTTAGATAAGGCAGCGTCGCCAGTGTCCGCCTTAGAGGGCAGAGACGGGAGAGTCCTGGGAAAAGCCTCGAAATTTACCATGAACTTAAGACGGATTTCTAAAGACAATTTCTTGTCCAGTCTTGCTTCTGAAAAGAGGCCATGGCAGGCAGATTACCTGGCCATGTACTCCAGCCAGTGGCATGGCTTTGTCACGGATCCAGACCTGATGATGGTCCCTGTTGATGATCACCTGGTGCACAGGGGGGATGGTGTATTTGATGTGATGAGATGTGTCAGAGGCAAAATATACCAGATGGAGGCCCACTTGCAGCGGCTTGAACGATCGGCAAAATCCATTTCCCTCGATTTACCCTCAGAATTCCAACAGATCAGGGATATTCTAAAAACCCTGATCTCGAAAGGAGGTGAAAGAGATTGCCTCGCCCGGGTCATTCTCTCCAGAGGCCCGGGAAGCTTCTCAACGAACCCCTTTGAATGCCCATCAAGCCAGATTTACGTGGTTGTGTCCCGTTATCATAAGCTGCCAGAGAAGTGTTACCAGGAAGGCATACCCATTATTACAAGCAAAATACCCATCAAGAAATCCTACTTTGCCACCATAAAATCATGCAACTATTTGCCCAATGTCCTGATGAAAATGGAAGCGATTCAATCGGAATGCAAGTACTCGGTGGCACTAGATGAAGAGGATTGTCTGGCAGAGGGCTCCACGGAAAACGTGGGTGTAGTATCGGGGGATGGCATTCTCAAATTCCCCGGCTTTGAGAAGACCCTGGCTGGTATCACGGTTAAACGCATTTTTGAATTGGCGGAAGTGCTCGTCAGGGAGGGATTCATTCAAGATGTTCGTTTTGAGAGGATCCCTTTGGATGAAGCTTATCTCTGTTCTGAGGTGATGCTCTTTGGAACGTCTATTAACGTACTCCCTGTGGTCAGCTTTGATGGAAGGACTATCGGTGACGGAGCACCTGGTCCTATCTTTTCGAAATTGTCATCCCTTTTGCGGCAGGATATGAGTGAGAATGAGGATCTGCTCACCCGCATAGATTTAGAGAGGGAAT
>JASFIT010000394.1:0-4465 GCA_050122535.1 Desulfobacteraceae bacterium
AATCCCACCAATCCCAGCTCTTCGGCCGCGATCGAAAGGATAAAATCTGTGTGTGGCTCCGGCAGATAGAAGAGCTTTTGCTTGCTGTTCCCGAGTCCCACACCAAAGATGCCTCCAGACCCGAAGGCCAGGAAGGAATGAATGATCTGAAACCCGAGGCCTTGTGGGTCTTCCCAGGGGTTGAGAAAGGCCCACCATCGCTTTAGCCGATAATCTGCCTGCCAAACAAGCCACGTGACAACCGGCATAGACACGAGCAATACGGCCAGGAGTTGAAAGATATTCACGCCACCAACGAAAACAAGGATCACAAACCAGCAACCTATGATGACTGAGGTTCCCAGATCTGGTTGAAAAAGAATGAGTATCATGAAAGTCCCCGCCACAACGAGATGGGGTGCGAGCCCTTTGGAAAAGTTCGCCATATTGGGGCCCTTCTTGGCCATGGAATAGGCCATGTAAATGGCCAGAGACAGCTTTGCCAGCTCTGAAGGCTGGAAAGAGATACCAGAATATCTCAGCCAGCGTGTGGCACCTCCCACCTTTACCCCCACGCCCGGGATGAGGAGCAGGACAAGAAGGGCCAGGCTGAGAAAAAGAAGGGGATAAATGAGCTTGCGGTAAAATTGGCAGGGGATGTTTTTGGCGAATATGAGCAAACAGAGGCCCAGAAGACAGAACACCACCTGCTTTTTCAGGTAGAAGTAGCCATCACCCAGCCTGTGGGCTGCGAGGAGCGAGCTGGCACTGTAAATGGTCACCAATCCCAAACCCAATAGCATGAGGGTTGGAATGAGGAGCGAATAGTCATATCCTCTATGTGCCTGCTTCTTACTAGCCATGATCAAGTCTTTCCACTTCTTCTCTGAAAACCCTCCCTCTGTGGGCGTAGTCGGAGAACATATCAAAGCTGGAACAGGCGGGAGCCAGCAAAACCACGTCATTGGGCTCAGATGATGAAAAGGATTGGGACACCGCATCCCTCATATCCTCAGCCAAGGCAAAAGAGATCGTTCCTTTAAAGGCGTCCGCCAGAATATGCCTGGCTTCACCCAAGAATATGGCTTTTCTCACCCTTCCTGTTGCAGCCTTGACCAGAGGCATGTAGTCCGCTCCCTTGTGTCGGCCTCCAGCTATGAGGACAATGGGTCTGTCAAAAGTGGCAACAGACCTTAATGCCGCATCCACATTGGTTGCCTTGGAGTCATTGTAGAAGTCCACGCCTCTGAGGGTCCCCACATGCTCCAGACGACTGGGCAGCCCTTGGAACTGCTCGATGGTCCTTTGTATGATCCGGGGCCCAATCCCAAGAATGAGGCCTGCCAGGATCACACCCATGAGATTCTCCAGGTTGTGTCTGCCGGGGAGCTTGAATCTCTCCAACCCAAAGGATTCCTCTTTCTTGCCGGGCAGACGGGCTTTAATGGACCCACCCTCCATGCAGGCCTGACGGTTCTGCCTCCGCTCCAGCCCGTAGCGGAGTACGGATACGCCTCCGGCCGGCTCGAATTGAGACAATACTTGGTCATCATCATTTAATATGGCGTACTGGCCAGGTCCCTGATTTTTGAAAATGCTGAGTTTGGATTGCACATAGGCCTCATAGTCAGGATATCGATCCAGGTGGTCAGGGGAGATATTTAGGAGCACAGAGATCATGGGCGAGAAATTCTCCATGGTATCCAGCTGAAAACTGCTCACTTCCACCAGGGCGTAATCGGCCCTCCAATGACCAGCAGCATAATCCATAAGGGGTGTTCCAATATTTCCGCCCACAAAGGCCTCCAGCCCTGCGCCTTCTAACATGGAACCCAAAAAGGCCGTGGCGGTTGACTTTCCGTTCGTCCCTGTGACGGCCACAAGGGGTGTATCCATCAGTCGACTTGCCAGCTCCATTTCACCCAAGATGGGAATGCCCTTTTCATCTGCGGCTTTCAGCGGCCCTATATCAAGGGGGACACCCGGACTCACAACGATCATGTCAGCATTCAAAAAGGTCTCCTCCTTATGGCCCCCTGTCTCCAGATCAATACCCAATTGCAATGTGTCCTGGAGCAACGCACTGTCAAGGGCCGCCTCTTCCCTTATCTCGCTCACCCCAACCTGCGCTCCTTTTTTAGATAGATACCGGGCTACGGAGAGCCCCGATTTCCCCAAGCCGACTACGAGGATCTTTTTATTCGGTAGTTCCACGCCTTTCCCTGATCCTTCGACAGAGAGGCATAAAAATGCTTTTCATAGAAAACGCTCAGACGCCTTGAAACCCCTGAACTCAAACCAAAATCGATCAAACGGCAGTAAACATGTAACGGATTTGTAATGTGTTGAACCCATTTTCTGTAAAGTTTCATCGTCATCTCTTTCTGAGAATGCTCCCAACGCGAATCCGTTTATTCTAACGAACAAGTGATCCATCCCATCGATCCATTGGTATTGAGGTTCCCTCTATGGAGGTTGTCCCCTCTCCTTGGCCAGAAGGCCCCACCTGCAAGGGCGGGATTGAATGGCGAGGAGAGCTTCACAAGACAATATGCGCATAACCTGAGTTACCTCAACTTGAGTGTGCCCATAGACAATAGGGCCAAAATAATAGCTATGATCCAGAAACGAACAGTAACCTTTGACTCTGGCCATCCCTTCAATTCGAAATGATGATGGATGGGGGCCATACGAAAAATCCTTTGCCCGCCGGTCATCTTGAAATAGGCAACCTGAAGGATCACGGAGATGGTCTCAAAGACGAATATGCCACCCACAACAATGAGGACCAGTTCCTGTTTGGTGATTACGGCCACTGTGCCCAAAACGGCACCCAGGGGTAGAGACCCCACGTCGCCCATAAAGAGTTCTGCGGGGTAGGCGTTGTACCACAAGAAGCCGAGACTGGCCCCTAAGACGGCCCCGCATAACACCGTGAGCTCTCCGCTGCCTGCCACATACGGGATCTGCAGATAGGAGGCGGTCTTCACATTTCCCGATAGATAGGCAAAGATGAGGTAACTACTAAAGGCCACGATAATGGGTCCTATGGCCAGCCCGTCCAGTCCATCGGTTAGATTCACGGCATTGGAGGCCCCCACGATAATGAATACGGCCATGGGGATATATGCCCACCCCAAGTCAGGGGTGATGGCCTTAAAAAAGGGGACATTTAAGAGAGAGTCGAATCCGGGGTAAAAGTGTAGGACAATGGCCACAACCAGTGCCACAAGGACCTGCAGGGCGAACTTGGACTTGATACTCAGTCCACGGCTGCTCTTCCGAATGTTTTTGAGGTAGTCATCCACAAACCCTATGAGACCGAAACAGACGATGACAAACATGACCAGCCATACATAAATATTCTTCGGTTCAGCCCAGAAGAGCGTGGATGCCATGATGACGGGGAGAAGAAGACAGCCACCCATGGTGGGTGTGCCCACCTTGTTGATGTGGTTGGGGGGTCCGTCATCTCGAACATACTGTCCCACCTGCATGGTCCGTAGTCTGTTGATGGCCCACACGCCAAGAATGAAGAAGATCACAAGGGACGTGAGAGTGGTCAGTATGGTCCTGAATGTGATGTATCGAAAAACATTCAGCCATGATATGTCTGTCTGAAAGAAGTAGATGAGTTTGTAGAGCATTTACGACCTCTTGCTTTGAGGCTGTCGGAAAACGCCCATCAGCCTCTGAGAAACAGGTTTTTCGACAGTCTTTTTCTCAGAATTCCTCTTGATCCTTTCCCTTGAGAATCTCGGCTACGATTTCAAGCTGCATCTTTCGGGAGCCCTTGAGAAGAATCACATCTCCATCACGCATGGCGGCCCCTATTTTTTCTGCCATTTCCTCGTGGCTACTGACCTCGGTTGCCCTCTCTGTGGGATAACCCCTTCTCACAGCGCCCTCTATCATCTGCTGGGCGTGATCCCCCATGGCCAGAAAGTAAAAGGCGCCCAAGTCTGCCACCATGCTCCCGGCCTCCAGGTGTGCGGGGACCGTTTCATCTCCCAGTTCCAACATATCACCCAACCCCACAATAAGCCTCCCTTCCCCCGTAACCAGTGCCTTCACGGCGTCGAGGGCCGCTTTGAGTGAAGCGGGATTGCAGTTGTAGGTGTCATCCACCAGGGCCACGCCATCGGGAAGATGACTGATCATAAAGCGACCTTTTATCCCCTCGAAGCCCCCCAGACCTTCCAGGATGTGCTCAGGGGACGCCTCAAGGCAGAGGGCAATGGCAGATGCAGCCAGGGCATTGAAGACATTTTGTAGCCCGGGGACGCGCAGTCTGACCGGCTGAGCCTGACCAAAAAAACGCAGGTCAAAGGCCGTGCCCTCCTTACCCAAGCCCTGAACTTTTTCAGCCCGGATCTGATTCCCCGGCCCGAGGCCAAAGGTCGCAACCTTTCTTTGAAAGGGTGCCGCTGCTCTCAGGAGCAGTTCGTCGTCGCCATTCAAAATAGCCTGGCTTTTCTCGGACATC
>JASFIT010000395.1:0-4461 GCA_050122535.1 Desulfobacteraceae bacterium
CTATTTTGACTTCGGTCCCTTCGGGCAAAGGTTCTTTGGTATGGAAAAATGCCCCTCCAGAGCTTATGTTACTCGTCTTGAGATCATGTCCTTCTCTCTCCAATTCAGAACTAAGCACGTCAATTTTAGCGGGGATTTCGAGTCTAAACCTTCCCAGTCTCCTTCTTTCCTTCTTTATGATGGTCACCATGAAGAATCTCCTCCCAATTTCGATTTTGTCTCTGCAAGGGTCTGTGTGTGGAACAAATCAAGGGAAACAACGCTATATAGCTTACGAAACCTTGCATGGTGGGACAATCGGTAGAAAGTATGGTTTTTTTCGTATTTTCTTGGTCAGGACAGATAGGAAATCCGTATTAGAAGTGAGGGGGGAAGTAGTACTTTCTTCATACATGCTTATCGAGGTGGTCGCGTTTTGGGGTTAGGAGAGCATGTCTAGAGAGGGATTCAGTTCCTGTTATGGCGGGCAACTGAACGGAATAAGGGCTTGACGGACGGAGAACTGGAGGGATGTCTGTTATTGGGATTGCCCTACCTATGATCCCTTCACGGGATCTTCTTTATAGGGTCCAAGCTCGTAATCCTCGTCAAAAGATACGGCCATCCCTGATGACTCCGTTCGCAAAACCGTTCCAGAGACCTTTATATAGGCGCGATTGTACTCTTCTGACAACTTCCTTAGGTGTTCCAGGGGAAGAACCATGTCTATCTTGACCTGGGTACCCTCAGGAAGCGGTTTACGGGTCTGAAAATATGCCCCACCTGCGCATATGTCACTTGTCAGGACTTCAATGGTTCCTTTTTGCTTTCCAGCGCTTATCACCTCAATTTTGGCAGGAATCTCAAGACGGAACCTTTGCATCTTTCTTTTTTCTTTTTTCTTTTCCATGAGGCTTGTCTCCTAATTCTTTCCCCTTTTGCAGGGTTTATGGCACCTGGGAACCGGGATCTGGAAGCTGTAAGAAACGCGCCTGGGGCTGAACTCAGTTTGTTAAGGGGCTACCCATATAAAGCCTTAAATTTGAAACAAGTAAAGTATGATTTTTATTCGGGTTTTCGCACGGATTGGCTAAGAAGATAGTACTAGAAAAGCGTGTAGCAGCTAGTACTTTCTCATTAGGGACTAGAGGTTCTTGGCTGCCCAGAGGGCTGCCTGGAGGCGGTTGGGGACGTCGATTTTTTTGAAAATATTGTAGATATGGGTCTTGACCGTATTGCTGCTGATAAAGAGTTTTTCTGCAATCTCCTCGTTCTTGGCCCCAACGGCCACGAGTGAGAGTATTTCAATTTCTCTGGGGGTCAGGATGGAGGCCTCCATTTTCGAGGGATCAGGGCCTTTGTCGTCTGGAATGAACTTGGTCATAATATCCCTGGATACCCATATTTCCCCTTTGAGAATAGCCGCCAGTCCCCTAGGGAACACCTCTAAGGGATCCTGTTCATAGAAAAATCCCTTTACCCCCCGTCTCAACGCATTCTCTTCAATCTTCAAGCCCGGACTCACATTAAAGAGCACCACATAGTCTCTAGACAGAACAGGCTCACCGTAGGATTCCAGATCTGCCATGCAGCTATCCAGATCTTTTTCCAGACAATCGCCGAGGATGAGCCTTGGGTCATCCTCTTCCTCATCGTCCATGGCCGGAATCTGGGAAGGGTCGGCTATGACCAAACACTCCGCACCGGTCTTCTCCTCCAAGAAATGGCCCATGAGCCCATTTTGCAGGCTCCGGGGCCCGATGATGATTATCACTGTATCATCCAATGGAGCCATGTTTTTCTCTTTTGAAGGTTGCTTTGTCATCCTTCTTCAAGAAACGGAATATTTGTCCATATCACAAAATCTGGTAACTACAAAGTATATTCCACACATGCAAAATAAAAAAGATTTTCGGCATATCACTGCGCTGGCGTAAAGCCTACCCCCTCAACGCTTACGCTCCCCTCTATCTCGTCAACGTGAAACGTCACAGGAAGGAATTGCTCCACCAGCCAGATGTTGGTCTTCAAATGTGTGGTTATCCTTTCTGTAATGATTGAAGACCTGCCTTTGGAAAGGGCCATGTAAAGGACCAACTGGTCAGCCAAATGCTCGTCGACCGCTGCGTCTGAAGCCACGAACTGGAAGAGTTTGGAACAGGCATCATCGGCCACCTTTTCAGCCCGCTTTCCCTTTTGGCCCAAAGAAGTGACACCCGCTGATCCTCCATCAAACCGGGAGATCAGGAACACCAAAGTCCCCGTGCCCAGCGAAGGCGCATTCACAATCTCTATTTCCGGTGCTTTGAGACTTTGCCTATGAAAACGCTTCGTCACCTGATCCCTTTGTCTCTCACCAATGCTCAAGGGAAGATTTGATACGGCGGAGAGCACACGAAACGTCTTCAGCTCCCCTTTCTGTGTACGCTCAATGGAACAGAGTCCAGAGACGGGTGAAATCCCTGCCATGATTTTGCCGCCACCCTTGGGATACCAACCCCAGCGCTCAATCTCCAGAGTCAGGACACCCTCCATCTCTTCCAGTGCGGGCGCGAAAACCCCGCTCAAATAGTGGAAGCACGGACTCCAGGGGACATGTGTTCCGCCCGTAATGACCACCTTGGATGCGCCTTCTCCAAAAAGCAGGGCCGGAATCATGGTCTGAAGCACCAAAGCGGTGGAGCCCGCCGTTCCCACATCAAACCTGTAGCTTCCAGGCCTGATTTGCCCTGGATCGAAGAACAGGTGCTTGGACCCCGGTTCATCCCCTTTTGTTTTTGCGCGGGTAATTTCCGCCATGGCCCTCACCGCCATGAGGTGCTGGGGTCTCAACCCCGGCTTCCTTCGACCGCCCCGTATGTGATGCATTTCTAGAGGCCTTCGGAGCAGGGATGCCAGGGCAAGAGAGGTCCTGAGGATTTGCCCACCCCCTTCACCATAGCGTCCGTCTATTTGAATGGGCTTGCTCATTGATACCCGCGTGTGCTACCTCACTGAAATACGAATAGGGGTATCGTTCATAAGTGTTAGCATGTGATGTTTTCGATTCGGAGGTAATGCCGGTCTCCGAGAGGTGATATCTCAAAAAAAGTTCCACCCAAATTCCGCAGTGTTCTGATCTTTGGGGCTTTACGCCCATAAATTTATCGCAGAATACCCCGCTTTTATCTAGGAAATCTTCGTGAAAGCCTCAAAGATCAGAACACCGGCTATGAGCGAAATAGATATCACCTTGAGGAGATTGGCATTGCCGGAGAATCGCCCAGGCAAGTGTGAGTTACTGTTTCAAAAGATGGTACCAACACTTTCGAACGTTACTCAAATATTTAACCGCAAAAGGGTGGGATGAGGAAGAGATGAAGTGATGTTCTCTTATATTTTCTGGTATAGCGCGATGATCCCCTGTATGAGTTTTCCAGGGGTCAACAATTGGAGACCATCCAACTTGGGCAACACCCTTTCCAGTCCATAGATCATGAATACCGACCCCTTCTTGGCCTTTTGGGCAATCAGCTCGGCGAACTCCTCATACATACTGAGATAGGTATAGAACAGGTCGAATTCCTCAAAAGATGCCCCTGTCCTTTCTCTTATGGTCTCATGGATAGCCTCATCAAGGGTATCGCCATGAAGCAAGGAGATATTGCGGGGAGGGCGCTGAAGATGATGTTCCCTGAGAACACCTTCCAGCCCTTTCTTCAAGGGAGCATACTCATCGAGAATCCAGTCATGTACCTCTATGCCGACAGATTGCTTCACCACGTAGCTCAGCAAGACGTTGACCCTGCCATCGGCACAGCCCATATCCAGGAACAAAGATTGTTGGGGAATCAGGAGGGAATGATGAATTAAGTGATCGATACAAGCAACGAGTCTTCTCAGGTCACTGGATTGCCTGAAGCCCAAATAACCCGGGTCCCTCACCTTTCTCTGGTCATAGAATTGCGCAACCTTCAAAAGGGTCCGCCTTAATCCCTCATCTAGCATGGGCATTGGAACACCTAGGCCTAAATTTCTTATGAGACTATCGAAAGACCGGCTTCTCAGAGGCTGATGGAAAATGTCCAGAAGCAAGGCTTCCGAAATCCCGAGAAATGAGGCGTACATAAAAGTACGCCGCAGTGACGAGGGATGAGGGTAACGCAGCAGATGGGCGTTTTCCGACAGCCTCAATGGATCATCTAATCTTTTTCTTGATCCTCTCTTGCAGATGAAAGAGGAGTTCCAGCTCCACCCCCTCTTTCCCCTGAAGGGCAGCAATCTTTCCAGCGTCTATGTGGTCGGTTACTTTTTTGCAGAGATAATTGACACAGATCACGTGGCGAGCCAGAAGAAGGCAGCCTTGCTCTCCCAGAAAGAAACAGCTTGAAGGGTCATACCCCTGTCTGGGCAACTTGACGCCCAGAAGAAGATTTATGAGAAGGAGGGAACCGTCATATCTGTTCTCCAGCCCGGCTCCGCAGCACGATCCCCCTTCCCTCT
>JASFIT010000396.1:0-4426 GCA_050122535.1 Desulfobacteraceae bacterium
AAGACCCCGCTGTGACGGAAATTTCCTCTAGTCCAAATAAAGTCTAATCACTACAAATTAACCGGAATACTTCATTGGGAGGTCATAATGGGAAAAGTAGGTATCATAGGCGTGGGCCAGAGTGCCTTTGTCCGCGGGTATCCCGGATCCATTAGGGAACTGGCATTTGAAGGCGTTAAAGACGCGATGGAAGATGCTCAGATAAAGACTGAGGACATAGGCGCTTCTATAATCTGTTCAGCACCTGAATATGACAAGCAACGATCACCGGCCGGCGTGTTTGCCGAGTACTTGGGACTCATCCCTCAGCCCACATTTTACCTGGAGAGTCTGTGCTCTTCCAGCAGCACGGGGCTGAGGATAGCCTATTCACTGGTTAAATCGGGCCTTCACGATGTTGTGGCGGTGATCGGGTTTCAAAAGATGTCAGAGATCTCCTCGGCAGAATCCCAGGAGAGGATGGGACGAGGGGCTGATATCCAGTGGGAAAGCCCTTTTGGGACAATGATGCCCGCTTACTATGCCATGTTTGCAAAAGCACACATGGAGAAGTATGGAACCACGCTTGACGATCTGGCTCTTATCAGGGTGAAAGCAGCCACTTATGGGCAGATCAATGATAAGGCAGTGTACCGCAAACCGGTAACCTTTGAAATGTTCTCCGATCCTGAAAGCCCCATGTCGGGTCCAGTCGCGAGCCCCTTGCGTGTTGGCGATTGTTGTGCCAATGCGGATGGAAGTTCCTGTGTCATCGTTACCAACGAAGAAAAGGCCAAGTCCCTTTCCAAGAAACCGGTCTGGATTCTTGGCGTGGGCGCCGCCTCGGCCAGCGTTAATCTGGCTGGAAGGGAACTTTTCACAGGTTTGACCGTTGCCCAGAAAGCAGGCGAGCAGGCTTACAGGATGGCAGGGATTACGCCTGAAGATATTGATGTGGCCGAGGTCCATGATTGCTTCACCATCGCGGAACTTATGGCCTATGAAAACTTGGGTTTTGCCAAACCAGGAGAAGGCAGGGAACTGATAAAGGGCAAGGAGACCTACAAGGAGGGAAACATACCTGTCAACGTGGATGGCGGGTTGCTTTCCAAAGGGCATCCCATCGGAGCAACTGGTGGGTCGCAGATTAGAACCGTTGTTCTGCAGCTCAGAGGAGAGGCTGGAGAGATGCAGGTCAAGGATCCGGAAATAGGACTCGTCCACAATATCGGTGGCGTGGGCCTCTACGGAAATGTCACCATTCTTGGGAGGTAAAACCATGGGTAAGAAGAAAAGGGAAGTTGATGATCGATTCAGGAAATTTGGAACGGTAAGCTTTACCTCCATCACAAAGGTTAATGACTTTATTGACTATCTGGAGCAGGGTAAGGTGATGGGAACCCGTTGCAAGGACTGCGGACTGGCATTTTTTCCACCCAGAGCAGACTGCCACCAGTGCCTCAACAGTAATGTGGAGTGGTTCGAGGTCTCGGGAACGGGAGAGCTCGTCAGTTATAGCAAGCTGGAATATGCCCCTGTGGGGTTTGGAGAGGACTTGCCTTACTGCATCGCTGTTCTTGATTACGGGGATTATAAGGTCTTCGGCAGAATTGCAGATGATGTGCCAGAGGAGGAGATCAAAGTAGGCATGGAAATGAAAACGATGGTCAACGAGCTCCCCAATGGGCAATTGAACTACGTCTTCAAAAAAGCATAAGAGAAATCCAGATAACTTTTTACAATAATGTTTGATCCCTTTCTAGATCCTGCCTCCCCTGGGGGATTTTGCCGCAATCCTTTTTTGTCATTGCGAGGAGCCAAAGGCGACGCGGCAATCTCTTTATTTCTAATTCCTTATGAGATTGCTTCGGTCGTTTCACTCCCTCGCAATGACTTTGCGCTATAGTCTCAAAAGGGAGGGGGAACATGGGTTGTGAATAATCTTTCTTCTAAACCCCCCGGATGGCTGGAGCTTTCCATTGAAATAGATCCGGTTGCCCATGAGGCCCTGAGTGCCTTCCTGTTTGATCTGGGATGCGAAGGGATCGTCTCTCCAGACTCTCCACACCACGCTCTCAAAGCCTATTTCTTCTTTCAAAAGAATCTGGAAGATATCCAGAACAGGATAAATAGCTTCATCCAGACACTCGAGGAGATATTCCCAGAAGTCCAGTCTCCTAAACTCACATTCAACAAAATAGAGGACCAGGATTGGAACCGCCAGTGGAGAAGGTTCTTTCGTCCTGATCGGGTCACTAAGCGGCTCACAGTCTTCCCCGCCTGGGAATCCATTCCCATTCACATTGAGGGTCACGTGATCAGGATTGAACCTGGACTTGCCTTCGGTACAGGCCAACATCCCACAAGCCGCATGTGCCTTGAAGCCATGGAGAGGGTTTCTCTGCCTGGATCATGGAGCATGCTCGACGTGGGTACGGGGAGTGGGATCCTCGCCATATATGGGGCCAAGCTGGGAGCCAGCAGAGTCGTGGCTCTTGACCTGGACCGAGAGGCAATCCGGTCAGCCGAAGGGAATATCCGGTTGAACCATCTTTCTGGGGCCATTGAGCTTTCTTCCATGCCTTTAGAAAAATTGAAGAATCATTTTTCCCTTTTGACAGCGAACCTGACCCATGGTGTAATCCTCAAGCTCTTTCCCCATTTTTGTCGTCTCGTAGATCCCGGGGGTTGGCTAATCCTTTCGGGCCTATTGACCGATCAGGCCAGGGATGTGCAAGATTACTTTCCCCAGTACGGGTTCTCGAAATATGAGGCTCATCATCTGGCAGAATGGACCTGCATGGTCGCGAGAAAAAAGGATAAGGATTAAAGGGGGGTCTGCCCGTGCGACGCTTTTTTGTTGAGGAAATAGAAGCTAAGGATGGACTTTGCACGATCAGAGGGTCTGAGGCCAAGCATATGACCAGGGTTTTGAGAATGGGCCGCGGAGACCGATTCATCCTTATGGATGGCAAAGGGGCCCGTTTTCGAGCCATCATAGAATCTGCTGGTCGTCGGGAGGTGCTGGTCACCCTGGAAAGGCCCCTTCCTCAACCCCCACCCTCCCCCATAGAGATCACCCTCTGCCAGGCCCTTTTGAAATCTCGCGCCATGGATTATGTCATTGAGAAAACGTCTGAGTTGGGCCTCCATCGGATTCTACCCTTCTCATCTGAACGTACAGTGGTCAAGTTCAACAAGGAAAGGTTCGCTAACAAGAAGCAGCGTTGGCGTGAGATAGCGCACAGCGCGGCCAAGCAGTCTGACAGGAAAACGCCTGTGGAAATAGGCACCCCGTCTTCTTTCGAAGACTTGGTGGGGAAGTGTGGAGGAGAGAATGCACTGAAGGTAATCCTGTGGGAAGAAGAGGGGGCAACCGATCTTAAAGGCCTACTGAGGGCTTCTCCGCCTTTCACCCCCTCCCAGACCCACCCCCTCGAGGGGGTGGGAATGAAGAAGTTCATCGGCATTGTGGGGCCCGAGGGCGGATTTGCTCAGGAAGAGGTCCGGGCCGCTGGAGAAGCGGGTTTTGTATCTGTCTCATTGGGACAGAGGGTTTTGCGGGCCGAGACCGCGGCCATCACCTTGGTGGCCATTGTTCAGTATGAATGGGGGGATCTGAGTTTAAGTAACGCGACCAACCAGGACATTTGATAATAAAGGATGGCTACTCGTATGTCGTTCCTAATCATTGATACCGGATACCTGATGCCGGTCACCGGTTAATTGGGAAAGAAAATATCTTGGGACTACTTCTTTCTTCTGGAATCTGGTATCACACGCTCGCTGTTCAGGAGGCTGAGCGCTCCCTTGCCCTGGACCGTTGTATAAAATCAGAGGGCTTGTTCACACTTAATTTTCATCCAAATAGTACGCGTTGATCTTTTCTCTGACCTCCTCAAGCACCTCACCGAGCCAAAGGACATCATCTATGGCAAGCCGGCCCGCTTTGGTAGTGGCCGTTGTCCCGTCCCGTTTCGTGTAGCTCCTCGGTCCAATCTGCAGCTTTGGTTCGCCGTCTCCATATTGGTTAATGGAAACAATCAGTCCTGTCTCTTCATTCTCCCATGTTTCAAGAACCTTGTCCTTATTCGGATCGTAAGCCATCTTTAGCTACCTTTTCCAATTTAGTGTTTGCATCCAATCTAGCAGAAGCTTCCAGTTCTTCTTTAATGTTTAAGAGCTGGTTTTGCCTGCATACCCTTGCCGAGCCATGTGGGGCTCCAGTCTTTATTCAACCAATACTGCTTGAAAAAGAAACTCTTTATACTAACAAAGTCTTTTACCTTAATTTCAACCGAAATAGAAGCCCGCTTGATTAAAAAACAACACCTCCCGCAGAAGAACTGCTTTTCCCAAAAAGCCAAAGGCAAAAAACGAAACGCTTCAAGTACAATTACTTCCCTTTGAATTTGGGTGAGCGTTTTTCCAGGAAGGCGTTGACGCC
>JASFIT010000397.1:0-4421 GCA_050122535.1 Desulfobacteraceae bacterium
AAATTCCCAACGGTTTTTGTGTTTGTATTGGAATAATTCTCTAATACCAGCCTTCTTGAGTGTGCATTACGATAAGTAGCCTTAACGCCGCCCGAGAAACGAATGCTGCTATACTTGTTGACTTTTGAAAGGCCAAAAAACTTTCGATTAGCAGATGGATACTGTAATGAATTGCGATTCAGCCAGATTCAAGTTTGTGGCAAGTAACATGGAATTTTGGTCGGAGCCAAATATTGCACAATAGCGTTAGAATCCTTCACTTCAAAGTTGTTTTTTGGTATATCCCCGTTACAGCTAAAATATTCATAAGACAAAAGGGCTAACCTATCATACTAATCTTGAGTATTAAGTTACAAAATCGCCTGCTTTGTGAATGTTAGGGTGCACAGACGCTTCCTGTTTACGTTTCACTTAGGCAGCCTATTATTGGTTTTACAGAAATACAATGAAGAAACGAAAAGTAATCGTAAACGACCTCATGCAGAAAAGTTATGTTTATTATCTTACTGAGCCTACTGGAAAGAACTTTCATCCAGAATTCTCGCCTGAACTAACACCAAAGCAAATGCTGAAAATGGGGGTTTTTGGTGGCAAATACATGACCGATTGTGGAGATGAGTTTCCCAAAAGCTGGTTTATACATGCAAAGCTTTGTCATGAACGCCATGATCCCAAGTTAAATTACTTTGGAGTCAATGCTTCTCAGCCATTATCTGTTTGGCGGAAAAAAGGTTGGATTTATAATGAAGATCCTAGAGGGTGGTTTCAATGGTATTGTAGGTACTATAAAGGCAGAAGATGCACAGATGATGAACGTCAGATCAAAAGATGGAAAGCGATGAAGAGGCATATTGCTCAAATCAAGAAGCATTGCAAGAAAAAAGATCTGAGTTGCCGACCAAAGCAGAGACAGTCATTACTAAACTGGGCTTACGATAGTAGAAAAATTTAGTGCCGAACAATGGCATCCAACGGACGCGCTGACGCGCGCCGCCGATGCCTAACGTTAGATTCGCGATCACCGAACCCAGAGTGCGACTATGACAACAGAACCGTCAGGAATCCGCGAAAAGCTACACGAGATCATTTTCGAGGCCGAGACCTTCGAGGGCAAGGCTTTCGACGTTGCGCTGATGATCGCCATCATCCTCAGCGTGATCGCCGTTCTGCTCGAAAGCGTAGCCGGAGTCAGAGCGCTTTACGGCTCCTGGCTGCGTGCCTTCGAGTGGCTGATGACAATCCTCTTCACCATCGAATATGGCTTGCGCCTCTTCTGCGTCGGTAAACCACTCCGATACGCACGCAGCTTTTACGGGATCGTTGATCTCATGGCGATCCTCCCCACGTATCTCACCGCCTTCGTGTTCGGTGCCCAATCACTGATCGTGATCCGCGCCTTGCGCTTGCTGCGGGTCTTTCGGGTGCTCAAGCTCGTCCACTTTGTCGGTGAGGCACGAGAGCTGCGAACGGCCCTGCGCGCCAGCGTCCGCAAGATTGTCATTTTCCTCGGTGCGGTCCTCACGATCGTGGTGATCGTGGGTGCACTTATTTACCTCATAGAGGGCGAGGAACATGGATTCATCAGCATCCCCGAATCGATTTACTGGGCCATCGTCACCATGACTACTGTGGGATACGGCGATATCGCGCCGCAAACAGCGCCTGGCAAATTTCTTGCTGCGGCGATTATGATTCTCGGTTACGGTATCATTGCCGTGCCCACCGGCATCGTTACCGTTGAGATCGCCGGAGCGGCACGCAGGCGGATCTCAACAAGGGCATGCCCCCAGTGCGCTTCAGAGGGTCACGATACCGACGCTGTATTCTGCAAGTCCTGTGGCGCGAGGCTCTGAAGTAACGATTTCGACAAGTAATCTGGAATTTCGCCGAAATGAAGTATTCTGCTATACTTGTTGACCCTTGAAAGGCCGAAAACCCTTCGATTAGCAGATGTAACCTGCAATGAATTGTGATTCAGTCAGATTCAATGTTTGGCAAGTAGTATGCACTTTTGTGGTCTAGTAAGCGAGCACAATATCTGGTGGCCCCTTTGATTGACACAAAAGCATATCTTTACTAAACTCCATTCTCACGTAAGTGGGTCTCATCAATTATCTACGTACCGTCTTTTCCTTAATTTCTCTGGGGGCATTAATATGGAGTGCCCAAAATGCCAGACGGAAAATCCCGAGGGAAAGAAGTTTTGTCGTGAGTGTGGGGCGAAGCTTGCATTAGCCTGTCCTCAATGCGCTGCCGAAATCCTCCCGGGCGACAAATTCTGCGGTGAATGTGGCCATAATTTAACCCTTGCCTCCGAACCAATCCCCAAAGACCTCTCCTTTGATGAAAAATTAGAGAAGATTCAACGTTATCTCCCTAAAGGCCTAACAGAGAAGATTCTATCACAGAGAGACAAGATCGAGGGTGAGCGGAGACAGGTCACAATTATGTTCTGTGACATGAAGGGCTTCACACCACTTACTGAGATGCTTGGTCCAGATGAAACTTTCTCCCTTATGGACCAGGTCTTTGAGATCCTTATCCACAAGGTCCACGATTACGAAGGCACTGTTAACGAACTCAGGGGGGACGGTATCCTGGCCCTTTTTGGGGCCCCTATAGCACTGGAGGACGCGCCTCAAAGGGCAATCCGATCAGCTTTGGCTATTCACCGGGAGATGACCAAGTTTAACGAAAAAATAAAAGGTTCTAGGGACATACCTCCGGTCTTGCTGCGGATCGGCATAAACACAGGGCCTGTGGTTCTGGGGACTGTGGGCAATGATCTTAGAGTCCAGTTTACGGTGGTAGGGGACACTATAAATATGGCATCGAGGATGGAAGGCCTTGCAGAGCCAGGGACCACCTATGTGAGCGAAGACACTTTTAAGCTCACCGAAGGATTCTTTCGGTTTGAGGCCCTGGGAAAAAAGGAGGTCAAAGGCAAGACGGTGCCTGTTAAGGTCTACCGAGTAATTGCTCCCAGCACCCGAAGGACAAGGTTTGATGTGAGTGCCGAGAGAGGTCTCACTCCTCTCGTAGGGAGGAGCCGGGAACTGGAGATTTTGTTGGATGCATTTAATAGGGCCAAGGAAGGGCAAGGTCAGGTTGTTTCTATAGTATCCGAAGCGGGCTTAGGAAAATCGAGGCTATTGTATGAGTTTAGAAAAACTGTTGCTAACGAAGACGCAGCCTTCTTAGAGGGCAAGTGCCTGTCTTATAGCAAAACTGTAGCTTACCATGCAGTCATAGATATCCTGAAGTCGAACTTTGATGTGCAAGAAGGTGAGAGGGAAGCAGAAATCAAGGAAAAGGTGAGAAACGGTCTAAAAAGTCTGGATGTAGATGAGACCTCGACCCTCCCATATCTCCTTGCGCTTCTATCTGTTAGAGACAGCGGTATCGACAAGATCTCCATCAGTGCCGAAGCAAAGAAGGAACAGATTATAGAGGCACTTATAAGAATATCTCTCCATGGCTCGGAGATAAGACCGTTAGTTATGGCCACCGAAGATCTCCATTGGATTGACAAAAGCTCCGAGGATGCTTTGAAGGCTTTCGTAGGTAGAATAGCAGGAGCAAGAGTATTGCTGATTTTCACCTATAGGCCTGAATTCACCCCTAGCTGGGATGTAAGATCATACCATGGCCAGGTAAATTTGGACCGACTGTCCAAACGGGAAAGTCTTGAAATGGTAAGCAACTTGCTGGGAACAACGAATATTGACATGGGTCTCGAAGAACTAATTTTACCGAAGACAGAAGGTGTTCCGTTTTTCATCGAAGAATTCGTGAAGTCTTTAAAGGAACTGAAGCTAATAGAGAAGATAGATAAGAGATACCAAATAGCAAAAGATGCCCAAAACGTGACAATCCCCTCCACCATTAATGATGTCATCATGGCCAGGGTCGACCGTCTTCCTGATGAGGCCAAATCGGTTCTTCAGACCGGTGCGGTGATCGGTAGGGAGTTCAACTATGAGGTACTGAAACGGCTGACTGAGCTGGCTGAAAAGGATTTGAAGTCCATACTATCCTTATCCAGGGACATAGAAGTCATATATGAGCAAGGCGTGTATCCAGAAACCCTTTACATCTTCAAACATGCATTGACACGTGAAGTCCTCTATGAATCCATAATAACTAGGAATAGAAAGAAAATGCACCGGCAAGTCGCCCACGCAATTGAGGATTTGTGTCAAGACAATATAGAGGGTTATTATGGGGTCCTCGCAGAGCATTTTGTAGATGGTGGGGACTACGAGAAAGGTGCTGAGTATTCGAAATTGGCAGGGAAAAGCGCTCAAAAAGCAGGCTCATTAAATGAGGCTATTCATTATGCCCTTATGAGGGTTTCATGCCTTGAAAAGTTACCGAGGACTGACATCGTCGAACAGAAAATAACCCAACTAAGGGCAATC
>JASFIT010000398.1:0-4411 GCA_050122535.1 Desulfobacteraceae bacterium
TGACCCCCACGGGCTTCGATAGATCTGCCGGATCCTGGAAAAAGGCGCGCCAGAAGATGAAAACGCCGTAGGTCCTTGACCGGAAGACGTACCCATCCTTCGGCTCTTCGCCCTCGTAGTCGGGCGGAAGCACGATGTATTTTCCACCTTTACCTTCGTCTGGGCCGACCAGGCCGACATCACCGAACCAGCGCTTTCCATCAGGTGACGGGAGCCCCAGACTGCTGTCGGTGAGCGGACCGGTCAACGGACGCTGCCAGAAATCGTCCAGGATGCCCTGCAGACCAGCGGCCACCTCGACCACCATGGGGCCGTCTTTCTTGAGGTCAAGAAAGGCCATGGCATAGATGACGTCAGAGTTCGGCGTGGTCACCAGTGTCTTGGGGTTAAGCCGCTTGCGCCAGATAGGCATGACGTTGTAGCCGGAGCCGAAGGTCTTGGCGCTGCCTTCCTTCATGGCCACGCAATTCATGGCCGGCAGCGCCCAAAGGTAAACCTGGCACGCGCGCTGAAAGTACAACTCGTCCATCAGCGTCTTGGCGGCCACATCGGTCGCCGCGTTCTCGACAAACGGTTGTTCCGCCAGCTTGGCGAATCGGTCGCCGCCCGTCATCGTGGTGCAGCCCGCACACGTAACAGCGAATACCACCATGCCAAACAGGACGCTCGTGTATCTACTCCTCATCTTAATCATTTTTTACTCACCTTTCCTTTCTAAGTTGAGCCAGCTAATATGGGAGGTAACCGGCGCTCGTAGCGTGTCCGCGTTGAGCGTTTTGTTCGGTCTGCCCCATCTTCTTCTTCAATTCTGACAATAAATCGCTGGGAAAGTCCCACGACCAAGCTGTTTGAGAGAAATCCGCGAAGGCAACCGCAGTCATCACACCAAACGCGGAAGGTAGGTTGAAAAAGTAAGTCGCTCCGACACTCATTGTCATTTTTCAAACCTGTGCCCTTGTTTCTGCAGTACGGCCTCTTGGCCTTCACGGATTTCCTCAAGTCTGGTGCCCAATGCTTGGATTCGATCATCCAGCATGCGGACGTATACATTGCGGATTTTTGCGCCAGTCCGATCGTAGAAGTTCTCCATGTCCTGGGAGTTGATGTTTCCAGCCAGCCACTCCTGTTCTACTTCACGTTCGATTTGGGTCATCTGCTCGAGTATGCCAGGCATGTCCTCCAGCTTCGTTTGGCTTAGATGCGCATCTATCCGTACCATCGCATCAATGAAACCACGCACCTTGGCCCGTCGAATTTTTGACTTCCGATCGCGCCACCACATAATCGTATAACGAAAACCGGTTACAATAGCGAGGAACGATGCCAGGAAGAAGGCCGCGATCTCGAACTGGTCGGCACTCACCGGATCACCCCGTCTATAAAACTTCTCGGCAACTGGATGCAGGGAGAACTCATGCACCTGGCGTCCCCAGTCCTCCGAACGCCTCTTCCATTCACCTTCCATAAATTGCGTGACGCCCACAGAATAGATCTGTTCCAACATAGCCAGAATCGGCGCAGCTCTCACATCCTCCCGAGTTACGACATAGGTGTTGAGCGCGAGCGTGGGCAGCGGGGACCGGGGAATCATTCTGTTGTGTCCGTAAGCGCCTAAAGGGATAGTTTCAACATAAGTTCCGTCAATATGTCTAGTGAGCATCTCGGCCTGGGGAATCCCCACTAGCCGATAGCGGCCCGTACGCATGACCGGCGCCAGTTCGTGGCTTAGGGGCGCTACTAAGATTGCAGCTGCAACCTTCCCCGAATTAAGGAGGTTATCAAGTTCTGAACGGTCGGCGCTGATCAAATCGACGCGTGGCTCAAAATCAAAGGTCTCAACCAGTCTCGACACAACGTCGTAGGACCCTCCTCCAACAAGTCCAGTGGCAATGCGCCGACCCGCGAGGTCAGCAAATGTTTCGATAGGCGAGTCCACGGGGACCACAACTTGGACATGCTCCATGGCAACCCTAGCCACAGCGAGTATGCCTTGCGGGTGCAGTTTCAAACCTCCCTGAATAATAGCAAAGTCCAGTTCGCCTTGTCGCAGGAGCTCGAGCTCCCTTTTTAGATCGGACAAAACAACTGGCGTCAGCGAGAATCGGCCGGAGCGGATGAACCCCTTTTGGAGGGCTTTCGCCATATCGGCGTAGATCTTTTCCGTCTTCGAGGCACCGATCTTGAGCTGAAGTTTCTCTGACGCGACGAGCCCATACAAGAGATGGACTGTTTTCTCGGGGGCGATGAGGACGGCTAGGGCAATGAGCACCAATAAGGTGCATAACGGGCCCACAATTAGTGCTATCCGTTTACCGAACATCTTTGGATCAGCAGATTTGAGCGAGATCATTTGACGTGTCACGTGCATGTGCATTGTCCTTGTAGCGATCAAACTGATACTAAAATGATAAGAACTCCTTTTTTGAGGGAGCAAATATATGGTAATTAGATCTGTGTGTCAATGGTGAATCAGCGTCACGATATTGTGATCCCCTTTTTTACGATGGATTGGATCGAGGGAGATCCTACGCGCGAAGAATATAGGAGGCAAGAGCCGCTGAGTAGATCCTAAGTTCTTTTTAGAGTGTTTTTCAAAAAAATTGCCATACGAAAATGAGGCCGATCTTGAGGGTTTTCTCGATGCAGTTCACAAGGCGGGGCTGAAGTAAATGGAGCCAAGGCACTATATGTTGTGGTATCTAGGGGCACCCCTGGATTGAAGGTTTCTTGCCACATGCAATCTCGCCAAATTGCACAATACTTTGGGTAATCATAACCTCTAAAGATGGTGAAAGCCCAACCGAAAAATGGCAATAAAAAGGCAGGGCCGTGATGACCCTGCCTTTGTGTTTAATCTGCCTAGCTTGTCTTTTCCTTAGCAACTTTCTTTAGTTTCTCATTCGCATAGATGGCCACTTCAGCACGGCGATTTTGAGCTCGACCTTCTGAAGTTTCGTTGCTCACAATCGGTTGAGATTCCCCGTATCCCATTATGGTGAAACGTGTAGGATTTACATTCTGAGTTGCCAAGTAGTTGGCCACAGACTGAGATCGCTTCTTTGACAACTCAAGATTATATTCTTCCGTGCCCGTAGAATCGGTGTGCCCTTCAAGGAGGATATTCGTATCCTCATATTTGTTCAGGATAGCAGCAAGTTCACTCAGCTCCCTCCTGTACTGATCCTTCAAAACAGCTTTATTCACATCAAACATGACTCCTGAGCTAAAAGTTATCTTAATCCCTTCTCCCACTCGCTCGACGCGGGCACCAGCGATATCTCTTTCAATCTCAGCGGCCTGCTTATCCATATAGTTCCCAATATAGGCTCCAGCAGCGCCTCCTATGACTGCACCAAGCAATACCCCAACAGCAGTATTGCCAGCTTTATGACCAATGAGGCCCCCCGCTGCGGCTCCAGCACCAGCGCCAATTGCCGCTCCTTTCTGCATGCGGCTCCACTCAGCGCATCCCGTACCCATCAGAACTAAAGACAGTATCAGGCACAAGGCTATTATCTTTTTCCTCATAACTAATCCCTCCTTTTTGGTGTATGGAAAACTTGGCTCAATTACGAGCCCGGGGAAGAAATCTTGGCGGGGCATGAATAGAAGAAGAGATTTTTGAATAGTTTCTGATTTAGTTTTATAACCTCTATAATTATATCAATTATCAACAACATAGGGCAAGTAAAGATTAATTTCTTCCTTTCTTACTCTCATATTCCATTTGCGCCTGGTTCAGCTTAGGAAGAGCTATTCATCTGTTCCAATCGGCACGAAAAGATCACAGAAGAGCCGCAACAAACATGCAAGATATTGGGGTTGGGTGAGGCTACTGGAAAATCCAGGTTTCTTGCCAAAAGGTTGAATCTGACTAAATCACAATTCATTGAAGGTTACATTTGCTAGTCATAGGTTTTTCGGCCTTTCAGAACATAGCAGAAACATGCAATCCTCAACCATTTCAGCCACATACAATATATGGACATCCTTCCAAAAAACTGCTATTTTATGAGCGCCATTCATTTCGTTGTCTAGTCATCTGAAAACATAACCCCAACCTTCTGGAGGAGATATGGAAAGAGGTTTCCAGAGGGTAGAGGTAAGAGAAAGCCTCTGAGGGATTTCTATACCCCTTTGGAGGCTTTTGTTTTTTGGGGAGGTGATTTAATGGCCACAGACGATGTAAAGCGCAAGCTGACCGCAATCTTCAGTGCCGACGTTGAAGGCTATAGTCGTCTCATGGAGGAAGACGAACTGGCCACCGTAGAGACCCTGACTTCTCACAAAGAAACCATGAGAAAGATGATCCGGCAGTACAGGGGTCGAGTGGTGGACTCTACTGGTGATAACCTTCTGGCCGAGTTTGGCAGTGTGGTGGATGCGGTTCAATGTGCAGTAGAGGTTCAAC
>JASFIT010000399.1:0-4405 GCA_050122535.1 Desulfobacteraceae bacterium
GATAGCATCCGAGGCAAGGGCGCCTTTGAAAAGGTCATGAAAACGCTCTTGCGCGTCCCAGAGGATTTCGAGCCTACCCTCATGTGTCAATGCGTGGTGACCAAGACAAATGAGGGCAGTCTGGAGAAGCTGGTCGAGTGCCTGCGCCCTACACGGGCCGAAGGCATGACCTTCTCCTTTTACGTTCCACCACAAAACGATAAGTCAGAGCTCACATGGGGCTCGCTCAAACGACGTGATGAGGCCGTGTATGAGGTTTTCAAGTTAAAAGAGAAATATCCGGGCTTTATATGGAACAAGCGCCGGAGCCTCGAGCTGACGCTTTCGGAAAACGCCAAGCAAGTGACCGACAATTGTCCTTCCAAACAGTATGTCCTGCCCCTTTATCTCGAAGGCGACCAATTTGTAACCCCTTTTTGCTGTTATGGGAATGACGTAGACTGTGATCTTTGTGGCGCCTGGGTCGTGTTTTACATTGCAGCCCAGCTGGAACAGGGCGACTTTGGCCATAAATTTCCCGCCTGAATTTGTTATAGTTGCAATCAAGTTATGAAATGGGGTAAAGTCTAAAAATAGATGCGGAGGGAAGCTCCGCGGAAAATGAAAATTCTGGAGTGGATCATATGGCTCGGAAAGACAAAGGACACTATGCGAGAAAACACCCGTCGGACCGCAAGATCGATCAGAAAGTGGGGGAGGCCGTCCAAGACCGCGTATCAAAAGGTGAGATATCGTGTGCCGCTGCCTTTAAGATTGTCAGTGATCTTGAGGTTTCACCTCTTGAGGTGGGTTTCACCATTGACGTTCTGGAAATTCCTGTAACCAAATGTCAGCTGGGCCTTTTCGGGTATAACCCGCCTAAGGGATTTGTCCAGCCGGCTGAATCCGTGTCATCTCATTTGGAAGATGCTATTCGTCAGGCCCTGGTCAATGATCGTCTTTCCTGTGCCGCTGCCTGGGAGATCGCTGGAAGGCTTGGTGTTGGCAAAATGGATGTGACCGCAGCCTGTGAGGCCCTAAAGATCAAGATCTCTTCCTGCCAGTTGGGAACTTTCTAACAAGCTGGCAATCTCTCGCCACTATTTAAGGTCCAATCTTTTGAGCCTCCTTGGGGATGGGTTTCCCGTCATTGCGAGGAGTCCCGCCCGCGCGGGACGACGCGGCAATCTCATTCGGTTTTGGAAGAAATAAGATTGCTTCCCCCGCTCTTCAGCGGGGTCGCAATGACAATGTAAACATTTATCAAATGTCCCGTCTTATCTAAGGCTCGGGGGGATAAGTGCGTCAAAGCTTTAGCAGGATGACGGAGACAACCGTCAAGGATATGCCAAGAATTCTGGAGGGAGTCAGTTTCTCGTTGTAAATTAGGGCAGACAAAATGATGGCAATAATGAAATGCATGCCTGTTATGGAGGTGATGATAGAAAGCGGTCCCGTGGAGAGTGCTTTGAGATATGAATAGTAACCGGCTAAATTGATCAGGCCCATCACAAAACCGATGAGTAACGCATCCTTTGGGTTTGCATCGGCCTCTTCTGTTTGCAGCCTCTTTCTCAATCCGAGAGCAAAAAAGGTGGAAGCTATATACGAGACGGCAATAAAAGCCATTTTGTTTGTGTGCATGGCGGCAAACTTGCTCGAAATGATAGCCGCGGCGCCTGCCACCAGGGCCATGAAGACGCATATAAATCCCGTTTTTCTTCTCCCATAGGACGGGGTTTCTTCGCCAAAATCCCTTGTTAAGAGGACGATGACTACCATAGCGAGTAGGATGCCAATGACCTGATAAAAAGACGGACGATCTTTAAAAAAGAGAAGGGAAAATATGACTACGAAGACCGCACTGAGCCTGATAATGGGATAGGCCACACTGGCAGGAATATTCTTTAACGCCTCTATGTGTGTGACTGTGGCTAGGAGAAAAGCGGCACTATTAACCAGGGCAATAAACAATAGAAATTGGATGCTCGTAACGGATTCTTCCAATAAGAGAAAGAGGATTGAACTCAAAATAGCCACTGTGGCCATGAAAGAGAAGGTTGTCCAGGCCGTATTGCATCTTCTTTCCGCAGAGACCTTGTACAAGAATCTCTGCATACCCATAAGAAATAGGGCAATAATTGCAAAGCTATACCAATTTCCCATGAATTCTTCCATATGGCTGAATTTGCCGACTCCCGAACAATCTTATCCAATGATGCTATACGAATAACTACTATCTATTTAATAAGATTTCAACGCGTTATAAAATCACTCCACAATATTATAGTAAAATTCCTCTGGAAGGTACGTGGAGAGCAGGCTATTATTCCTTACAACCTTAAGAACCAAGAATTAAGACTGATATGAATAAGAAAAAATGGTCAAGGCGGATCCTGGTTAGATATTGGTTGCTCCAACTGCCTGCTCTGGCACTCCTCGTTTTAATTCTCATCTTTGCTCAACGCTGGGTTGATCTTCCGGCCTGGATTTTCTGGGGCGCCCTCGCCATTTGGGTGATCAAGGACGCGGTCCTTTATCCTTTTGTCTGGCGCGCATATGACTGGGATCTTTCGGAAGACGACAACTCTATGGTTGGCGCAAGAGGGACTGCCAAAGAACCGCTGACGCCTTCGGGATATGTGCAAGTCCGAGGCGAGCTGTGGAAGGCGGAGCTTGCTGAAGGCTGCCTGCCTGTCCAGGAGGGAGACCCGGTCCAAGTCCAGAAAATCCACGGTCTCACACTTATCGTACGACCAGCCCTTGAAAAAAGTGAGGAGGGATGAACAGCCGCGAAAGATTTTGCAGGACCATGCAATATGGCACGCCAGATCGCGTTCCCTACTTTGAGGAGGGCATTCGCAGGGCGGTAATAAAGGTCTGGCGCAAACAGGGCCTGCCACGGGAGGCAGATCTCTCCAAGATGTTCCCAACAGATGGCCGTGAAGAAATAGATGTGGACTTGGAGCCTAGGCCAAAACCAAGAAAATGGCCCACTTCCCTGGCCGATCTGCCTGCCCTGCAACGTGCCCTCGACCCATACCACAAGCGCCGGCTGCCCTGGAGATGGGCCAAGCGTGTTCGTGATTGGAAAAACCGAGACCATGTACTTATGCTTAGGGTCCACCGAGGGCTTTTCCTATCCATGGGGGTAAGGGGTTGGCAAAGATTCACAGAGGTCATCCGTATGCTGGTCTATGCCCCGGAAGTGGTCCAGGAAACCATGAGGATTCAGGGAGAGTTTGCGGCTAAATTGGCTGAAAAGGTGTTACAGCAGGTTGATGTGGATGCGGCCGTATTCAGTGAACCCATCGGTGAGAATCACGGGCCTTTGATCTCACCGCCAATGTATGAAGAATTTGTTTTGCCCAGTTACGAACCACTCCTGGATGTGCTAGGCCGACATGGCGTGGAGACCATCATATTCCGGACATTTGCGAATGCTCGATTGCTCATCCCGGGCATCTTGAAGTGGGGATTCAATTGTCTCTGGGCCTGTGAGGTCAGCTTAGATGACATGGACTACCGTGATCTTCGTCGGGAATTCGGCCCTGATCTCCGCCTGATCGGCGGCATAGACTTGGACGCATTGCGCCACGACAAGGAGGCCATTCGCCGGGAGGTGGAGGAGAAGTTACCGCCACTTTTGGAGGATGGGGGATTCGTGCCACTTGCGGACGGTCGGGTCCGCGAAGATGTCGCTTACGAGAACTACCTGTACTATCGAAGACTTTTGGAAAAGGTCACAAAGAGATAAGCTGCCCTGATCCACCATCAAGGCATCATCTCCCCGCCGAGACGGGATTTGAGGAGCGGCGTTGCCTTCGATCGCTCCTCCCCCCGCCACCCGCCTTCGCGGGGGCAGGCTTGCGGCGTATTGCTCTATAAGCCTCAGTCGTCGCTCCTCGGCGCTCCCGCCTCCAGCGGGATTTGTCCGCGCTAGGCTTGGACTCTCCACCCTTCGGGCGGGTCCCCGGTTTCGCAGAGCTCAACTTACAGAACGAATACCTTGCTGGTGGTCAGGAGTGGTAAATAATCACCTATTTCATTCTTAATACCCAAATTAGATGGTGGATTTGGGGGATTTGAAGCGGGTGACCATGATGAAAAAATTGAATGTGGGATTGGGAGGTGTTATACAAAAAGCATAGGACCTCATTCCAGGAGATTGGAGGAACCCATGGCGATCATTCATGGTTTTGAAAAGACCAGAGAACAGGATATCCCTGAACTGAAAACGAGGGCAGAAATTTACCGTCACGCCAAAACCGGCGCCGAGTTATTATCTCTCATCAATGATGATGAAAACAAGGTCTTTGGCATCACCTTCCGTACGCCGCCCACCGATTCAACGGGCGTGGCCCATATCCTGGAACACTCCGTACTCTGTGGATCAAGAAAATACCCGGTCAAAGAACCTTTTGTG
>JASFIT010000400.1:0-4372 GCA_050122535.1 Desulfobacteraceae bacterium
TGTCTTACCCGTTGCCTATGTTTTACATAGAGGCTGTCGAAAAAAACCGGCTTCTTAGAGGCTGATGGAAAATGTCCATCCCGCAGGTTTTGCTGCGGGACGAAACTGGGGACCCGCCCGCAGGGTAGGGAGTCCAAGCGAAGCGCGGACAAATCCCGAGGAATGAGGCGTACATAAAAGTACGCCGCAATGACGAGGGACGGGGGTAACGCAGCAGATGGGCGTTTTCCGACAGCCTCATAATGTCCCTTCAGCCCCAGCCTTGTCATCGCCAGGGATTAATCAACACCTTGAGATACAGGTCACCCCTTTGTCCATCTTCTATTTTTCTCCCCAAGCCAGCCAGACGCAAGAGGGTCCCATCCTTGGCTCCGGGAGGAACAGTTATCCTGAATGGCCGCTTCTGGAAGCCTTGAGGGATATTCACCAGCTTGCGTGTGCCAAGTTCCGCCTCTCTGGGGGTGATGCTGATTTGCCCATATAGGTGGGGATCGTCTGTTGACCCCATGGTCCGAATGACCTGCAGACGAGGCGTTTTCTTCTTAGATGTTGCACCCCGCAACTTGTCACTCACCCCTAATTCTGGGATCTTCAAAAATAGCTTCAAGAAGATAATGCCAAAAACGAAACCCCCGATGTGCGCCCACCAGGCTATACCACTTGTCTGCCCATGGGTTCCTGCTGCGCTCAAGAATTGTATAAAAAACCATATTCCGAGAAAGAAGAACGCTGGAATTTCTATAAAGTAGGGGATGAAAAATATGGGAATGAAAGTGAGAATTCTTGACCGGGGGTATAATATGAGATAGGCCCCCATGACTCCCGCGATGGCTCCGCTTGCACCGACCGTGGGAATTTGAGAGTGCCAGTTCGTGAAAAGATGAGACAGCCCCGATGCCCACCCGCAAAGGAGATAGAATACAAGATACCTTATGGACCCTAGACGATCTTCCACATTGTCGCCGAATATATAGAGGGACCACATATTGCCAAGCAGGTGCCAGAAGCCCCCATGAATGAACATGAAGGATAAGAAAGCGAAGGCCTGCTTCATAAAACTGAAATGTACAGCGATCTCTGGCGCCGAGTAGCGTGCCGGAACAAGTCCATAGTTGAAGATGAATTGATTCAGCTTTGACCCCTGCCCCAATTCTACAAAAAAAATAAGCACATTCAGGATGATAATGGTGGTATTGACAATCGGGTAACTCTTGGACTGAATTGTGTCACGAAGGGGTATCATCTGCTTCTTTTAGGTCTCATCACCAAATGGTGAATCAGAGCATAAACGACAATCAGAATGAAGAGAAATAGAATAATCCATATGTAGTGCTCTTTGAGGATATCTCTCCCCCTATTCACTAACTGAGCGTAAGTCATATCTGCCGAAAGACTTCCCAGATAATATCCAATGCCCACAAGTATAGCAGACCAAATGCCAGCTCCGAGGGCCGTAAATGTTGTAAACCGAACGATAGACATCCGAGAAATCCCAGCGGGCAGTGAAATGAGTTGCCTGATCCCCGGAAGCAGACGGCATACGAAGGTGGTTATCTCTCCGTATTCAAGGAAAATCCCCTCTGCTCGCGAAAGTATATGAGGTTTCACAAAGAAATACTTACCGTATCGATACAAGAATGGTCGGCCCAAAAATAAAGCCAGATAATAATTCAGAAAAGCGCCGACCAATGATCCCGCCAGACCGCACAGGACAACTGCCATGGAATCAATGAGGGGATTTCCAAAGGTTAATTCCCCTCGATATGCTAAAAACCCTGCCGGTATCAAGGTCACCTCACTGGGAAAAGGTATGAACGAACTCTCTATTGTCATCAATACAAATACAAGAATAAATCCCCACATATGGGCATTGGCCACACCCCATTCAATATGTTCTATAATAAATTGAGTTGTCATAATCTCTCACAATCTGGATACCAAGGTTCTGCCATTGTCCTTCCCGCCCTGAAATGCGGGGCATTTGAAACTTGCCGAGAGAACCTCCTCCCCCTTGATGGGGGAGGATCGAGGTGGGGGTGAAAAGCCCAAAGGTCTCACCCTCCCCTTTGTCCCCTCCCATCAAGGGAGGGGAATTATAAGGATGCCCTTCATCCCCACCTTAAAAGGCGAGGCATTCTGGCATATAGTCGTAAATCCTTTGAGCGGTGAGCCGAGACCATTATTCGGGCTGATGTTCCTTGCGAAGTAAATCCAGGACCGTCTTTACCGGATTAAAGGTTATGATGGGGACTTGCACAAACACGGTATTCCAATACGCCATGGATCCATTCCAAAGTCCTGGAAGTTCCAGGGCCTTGAGTTCCCTCCCCTCCATAGACTTTACAGAGATGAATCCGGTGTTGGGATCCACAAACTTCATCAGATCAAAGGGCTTCCCCGTGTAATCACGAACACCACAAACAAGATCGACTGGGTTGAAGTGTGTGGAAGACTCCCAAACACCCCTCTGTTCGGCTGAATCCATGTCCACCTGAGAGGACTCCACGATCTGGACAGAGGTGCTTTTATCTGCATGCTCCACCCAGAAGGGCCCTCCTCCAGGCTCCCCCTCATTCTTGACCATCCCGCATACCCGCAACGGTCTGTTCAATCTGGAGACGAGATAATCAATTTTCTTTTCCCTGGATCCCTGCTCCACGCCTGCAGGAGGATTAATGCAAAGCCTATTCCTGATGAACAAAAACACCTCCTTTATGTATTCGTCCTCCAGATCCCCTGTCGAACACCTCTCTAGGCGTCCGCATATCTCCTTTTGCAGCTCTATGAGATAGCCGCCCAAGGCCTTTTTGTAAATGTATGTCTTCTGTTTGAGTCTGTCAGGCACCACATTGTCGATATTCTTTATGAAGACCAGGTCTCCCTTTAGGGCGTTGAGGTTCTCCAACAGGGCCCCATGTCCTCCGGGTCGAAAGACAAGCCGCCCATCACTGCCCCGAAAAGGTTTGTTGTCCGCTTGGGCCGCTATGGTATCTGTTGAGGGCTTTTGTACGGAGAAAGTCACGTCAAATTTAACCCCCGATTTTTCATAATGATCAATTATCTTTCTCAGATGCGCTTTTATGGATGCTTCACGCTCAGGGGAGACGGTGAAATGGACTCGAGCGAGCCCGCTATTATCTGTGATATATCCCGTGGCCTCTACCAGCTGTTCTTCAAAAGCGGTTCGAGAGGCCTCAGGATACCAGTGAAACGCTATGAGCCCTTTTGGGATCTGTGCAAGGTCCAGACCCTTTGAAGAGAGCACATAGTCTAAAATAGGCCCATATTCACATTTAGAGATGAGGTCTTCGATATCCAGGCCGTCTCTTGACATGGCCGATTTTAGATCATCGTAAAAGGCAAATTTCCTTATCCCTTTGATAAACTCTAGAGTTGAGGCATGATCGGGCTCATTCTCATCCATCTGAATGTGGCGGTCATGGAAAGCGATCAGTGATTTGAACATGCGGGTGGCCGCCCCCGAGGCGGGGACAAATTTCATCACCCTTCCTGCCAGGGCCGCCGCGGAAAAAGTCTCGTTAAACCGAGCCATATCCGCCTTTTCCAGGACATCAATCCCATCCCCAACAGTACAGGGCCTCACCAGGCGTGCAAAAGGAAAACCTTTACGGAATGCCTCGAACTGGGAGATGACCTGCTCCGGGATCACTCCTCTTGCTTCAATCTGCTTTAGATCTGCGTCACTAAGGGATATATGAGCCATTTTTTCCCTACTCCCAGCCGAATGCTGCGGCTTTTCCTACCGGCGCTCGGCGAAAGACAATGGGGGGAGAATATTGAAAAAGCGGCTTTGTGTCAACGATGCAGGCTTCCTGAAAAATTTCTTATGGTTTACGGTATTGCCTACCCCATGATGGCCATGTCGCATCCCAATCACCCAGTAGCGTTTCTAATTGTCTATGGGATCTGCCGCCTCAAAATAGCCTGTTGATTATCCCCCAGGATTTTAATAAGGTAATACGAAGTGCTGCGAGGGGAAGTAATGAACGATTCCGGTTCTCTGTTTGAAGAGAAGTCGCCCAAAATCTATACGGTTAGCGCCCTGACAGAGGAAGTGAAGGACCTCCTGGAGGAGCGCTTCGACTTTGTCTGGGTAGAGGGTGAGATCAGCAATTTCAGATCTCCATCTTCCGGACACTACTACATGGTGCTCAAGGATGAAAAGGCGCAGATCAGGGCGGTTATGTTTCGGCCCCAGACCCGGTATCTCAAATTCACACCGGACGATGGAATGAAGGTAATCGTCCAGGGAAGGATTGGAGTCTACCAGCCACGCGGAGAATATCAGATTATTCTGGATTATCTGGAACCCCTGGGGATAGGTGCCCTGGCACTCGCCTTTGAGCAACTT
>JASFIT010000401.1:0-4353 GCA_050122535.1 Desulfobacteraceae bacterium
GTTTTCAATGTCATTGCCGAAAAAGAGGGCAGCGAAGATGGCGTCGTCGTGATTGGTGCCCACTATGACACAGTGCCAGGGAGCCCGGGCGCGGATGACAATGCCTCGGCCGTTGCAGGCATGCTCGAGATTGCCCGCCTACATAGACGCAGTTCTAACAGAAAGCGCCTTATCTTTGTGGCCTTTGTGAACGAAGAACCCCCTTGTTTTGGATCCGAAAACATGGGGAGCAGGGCATATGCGAAGCACCTGAAGGATCGTGAGGTAGAGGTGGATGTGATGATATCATTGGAGATGATCGGTTATTTTAGAAAGGAACGAATTCAACAATACCCCCTTCCTTTCATGGGCTTTTTTTACCCCAAGACAGCCGATTTCATTGGCGTGGTGGGGAATTTTCGTTCATCAAAATATGTCTCTCTTCTCAAAAAGGGCATCAAGAAGTATTCTTCCATAGATGTTCAGTCTTTAACTGGACCTGAGTTTTTTGGGGGCATCAGCCTTTCAGACAACTCCTCCTTTTGGCACCATGGATACAGAGCAGTAATGATCACAGATACCTCCTTTTTCAGAAACAGCAATTATCATCAAGAGACAGATACGGTCGATACCCTCAATTTTGAGGCCATGGCAGAGGTGGTGAAGGGATTGTATCATACCCTAATGGAGCTTTGAGGAAGGATTGTGAGAGAGAAGGCCCTCATCATTGTCTTGTTTGCTATTGGCATTCTGGCCGTTTCCTATGGTATGATCAAAGACAATGATGCGGTCTTCATCCTCGGGCTGCTATTTGTCATCGGAGGCTACCTGCTGATCAGAAGAAAGCTAAAGGAATCCATACGGAAAAGATCATAGAATGGGAATAATGGTATGATGGAAGCATGGAATATGACCTGATGGTAGCGGAAAAGAAGCGTGTAATTCTCTTTCTTTAGACCCATCATTCCAATATTCCAGTATTCCACTATTCCGGGGGCTACGCGAAGCGGAGCTAGCTGTCATGACCAACGATCTCGATCATAGAATTCAAAATCTGGCCCAGTGGCTGTACGAATCCCGTTATCTCGTGGTTTTCACCGGGGCGGGCATCAGCACGGAATCGGGCCTTCCTGATTTTAGAGGTCCTGACGGGGTCTGGACGCGGAGAGACAAGGGCCTGCCCGCAAAAACGACGACACAGCCCTGGGACGCGGTGGAGCCTAACATCGGGCATCTCGCCATCGTGGAGCTTCAAAAACTGAAAAAACTTAAGTATCTGATTTCACAGAATGTGGATAATCTCCATTTAAAGTCGGGGATCAGGCCTGATCTTCTGGCCGAGCTTCATGGGAATATGACGAAACTTCGATGCAGACGGTGTGGCCACACGGTTGACCGTTCAGCAGGTCAAACGCATTGCGAATGTGGGGGAGAACTGCGCAACAGTGTGGTCAATTTTGGTGAATCCCTCCCAGAAAGAGATCTCATGCTCTCCTTCGAGCATTCCCGGAAAAGCGATCTCTTTATCGTTGTGGGTTCCAGCTTGGTGGTCACGCCTGCAGCAGATATGCCACGAGAGGCCCTTCAATCAGGAGCAAGATTGGTCATCCTTAACCAGGGTGACACCCCCTTTGATCGATTTGCCCACTTGAGGTTTCATGAAAAGATCGGAGACGTTCTTCCGAAAGCTGTGAAGAAACTCAAAAGGCTGATGTAGAGGCTGGCGGAAAACGCCCATCTGCTGCGTTACCCTCATCCCTCGTCACTGCGGCGTACTTCTATGTACGCCTCATTCCTCGGGATTTGTCCGCGCTTCGCTTGGACTCCCCACCCTGCGGGCGGGTCCCCGGTTTCGGAAGCCTTGCATATGGACATTTTCCGTCAGCCTCTCAGAAGTCGGCTTTTCGAAAGTCTCGTAGAAATTGGGGACAGGCCTACATTTGTCATTTGTCGTCGAGCAGGTCGATGCGGTCCTCAGCACCCTTGATGTCCACCTCGAGCACTTCGAAGTGCCAGATGCCTGCAGATTTTGTGGCCACCGCATAGATGGTACCTGAACCCTTTGGCCCAGAAATGGGGATGGCAATGTCTGCCTCTCCGGAGGGACCGTTCACATGGATACTACCAAAAACGAAGAACCCCTCTTCAATGGGTTCACCCAAGGCTTGTATGACCGCGGGATTGGCGTGAGCCTGTTTTAGTGATTCCACATAGACGCCAGAATACTTGAATGCGCTAAAGGCAATGAGGAATACACCGCCAAAGATTCCTACAATGACTACAATCGCCACAAGACAGCCCACAGGGACGGCCCACTTCTTGTTCCTTTCATACCATTCCTTTTCTGCCACTTTATCCAGCAACATGCTTTGAACCAAACGGGACTATGGAATGGGTTCGCCCCCTTTATTCACGTTTCTGCTTACTCTTCGAAGCGCATCCAATCGGCGATCACAGCATTTTCAGACCAGTTTTTCCAATCTTTCATGTACTTAAAGAGAGCAGTCCTGATCTGATCCCCTGGCATATATCCAGTAAAACGATAGAGGGTCTGGCCCTCCGGAGAGTAGAGAATATGCGTGGGAATAGTCATTGCCCATAGATTAGTTGCCGCAAGCACCCTGTGCGGATTGAATCCAAAACGTTGCGACCATGCCCTGGCCGTCTCCTGGGTGGGAATGGCTTCGAACTCTGGACTGGCGCTGGTCATGACGGTCACAAATACCACATCATCGCCTAAGGCATTTTCCAGGCGCTTTATCACTTGCGCTTGTGCTACGCAGGGTTTGCACCAGGGCGCAGCGTAGTCTGCCCAGACAAAGCTCCCCTCGAACTCCACAACAGAGACCATCTCTCCATTGGCATTGACCCGATAAAGAACCTCTTCAGCGGTTCGCTGGCCTGCATAAGAGAAATTACTCATGTTTCCGAGATAGGGATTGCGAGGCCTTTCTTCCCCACAGCCGCATGTCAAGATAAGGGCGACGAGCACAATCTGGCAATTGGTTCTATAAAGGCGGGCGAAATGGTTGAATGTTGTCATTCTAGGTCTTTGGAGAATACCGTTTTTCACAGCTATAAAATAGAGTTGAGCAGCACCCGACAGGGCGTCCGCTCCAATGCACTGTTAGGTGCACGATATTTCGAGGAATGGTGTAGCATCACTGAGGTCTGGTACCCAGATGTCGCACTTACCCATTATACGTCTGCCAACGCCAATAAATCTCCATCCTAGCTCATTGGCGGCATTCAGATCCCATTCTCCATCACCAACGTAGATGAAATTGGAGATGACGGATCCCATTCGGCTTGCGCAGATCTGCATAATTTCTGTTCGTGAATGGGCATCATCCCCGGACGACATGGGAACTTTTAGATAGGATAAGCCAGCTGCCTTAAGCTTCATTCTGGCGGTATGGAGCCAACCCCCTGTGGCGATTCCAATTTCTATGTTTGGCGTTTTTCGCAGCTTAGCGAGCAGAGCAGGGGCCCCAGGAATTGGTCTGCAGTTATTCGAGGATTGAAGATGCTCCTTTACCAATTTTCCAAAGCGTTGGCGAACCAAATCATAATAATGGCCAACAGGCAGGTTAAATTCGTTCAAGATTTCAGTCAGAATTCCGGAGTCCGTTGAATAGTGATATTCAAACCATGACTTCCGGAATTTGACGCCAGGGACCTCCAACAGCACTGCTTGGCGATAGAGTCGTTCATCCAAGTCATAGGAATCAATTAAAGTCCCATCTAAGTCGAAAATTATGCCAATCATTTCTATTCTGCACCTAATGTCGAGGCTAAGCCGCAGGCTGAAGAGCACGTGCATCTTAAGCGCGAAATTTCCAGAAAATTTTACGAATATATGCCAGAATGCCCCGCCTTTTAAGGCGGGGATGAATGGCATCCTTATAATTCCCCTCCCTCGATGGGAGGGGACAAAGGGGAGGGTGGGACCTCTGGGCTTTTCACCCCCACCCCGCCCGCCTCGCCTGAGCGGCTCGCAATGGCGGGCAGACTCAATCCTCCCCCATCAAGGGGGAGGAGGTTGTCTGGGCAAGTTTCAGATGCCCCGCGTTCCAACGCGGGGAGCTTCACTTCATGCGATATATATAAGTAATACTGAAAGTTTCTAAAGTTTAACCTGGAATCAAGTGCTTAAAAGTTATTTTTAATGCGTATGATTTTCCAAATTTTTACCAAAATTAAAGAAGTATAAGAATTGAGTCATATTGAGTAGAAAAATATGAAATTTATCAATATTATATTTTAAGAGACTAATATGGTCAAGCCGAAGTTATTAGATGAAGTGAGGCGAATCGTGGGATAGGGGAGGGAAAGGCAGAAAAAACCCTTTGGATTAATGCCAGCATTGCGGAT
>JASFIT010000402.1:0-4349 GCA_050122535.1 Desulfobacteraceae bacterium
CGCACAAGATGGAACTGAGGATGAAAGGCTGGCCGTTTTCAGGCGCGTGAGGGACGAAATCCGACATTGGATCGAAGAGACTTTTCCCCTCTGAACCGGAACCTTACAAACAATTGCCTCGTGCCATGTATTTGAATACGATAATTTTTCATTTTCACACTTATGGAGTGATGGTCTGTTCCTGAAAGACGATATTTAAAAAAAATTCCACCGAGCATCGCCGTGCCTCCGGCCCATAGGGCCCGCGCCCCGGAGGGAAGGAATGGGCCATCACTCAATGGATGGAAAGATACAGTTTTCCTCTGTTGAGATCTATAGTACACAGTCTAAGTATGCGTTACACGGCCCCCTGTCAGCATGGCTACAAGCTGTTGGAGCGATGAGAGATGGAGTCCCAGTTTAGGCAATTGGGCGGGATTTCTCCCCTCAGACCGGCCAAGAGATTGTCTGCCGCAAGCTGAGCCATTTTCGTCCTTGTCTCCAGTGTGGCACTGCCCACGTGGGGGAGAAGGGTGACATTATCCAGATCTGTAAGACCTGGGGCTAAATCCGGTTCCTCTTCGTACACATCCAGACCCGCCCCCGCTATCTTCCCGTTTTTGAGGGCTTCCACAAGGGCCTTCTCATCTACCACGGGTCCTCGCGATGCATTAATCAAGTAGGCACTGGGCTTCATCAGGTCCAGTTCATGGGGGCCAATCAAATGGTGTGTTTGATCTGTGAGGGGAACATGGAGTGAGACGAAATCTGCCTCAGTGAGGAGCCTTTTTAGGTCCACGTATTGGACGCCCAGTTGTTTTTCCTGGGATGCTTCCATGGGATGACGATTGTGATAAAGGACGCGCATCTCAAATCCCCTGGCTCTTCGCACCACGGCCTTTCCTATTCGGCCCAAACCGATAATACCCAACGTTTTGCCGCTCACTTCCCTTCCCAGGAAATGCAAGGGGGCCCAAAACTTGAATTCCCCTTCCCTGTTTCTCTTATCCCCTTCCACGACACGCCTGGCTGTGGCCAGGATCAGCGCAAAGGTGATATCAGCGGTGGCATCGGTGAGTACGCCGGGTGTGTTGGAGACAGGAATACCCTTGGCAGAGGCTGCTTTCAAATCAATATTATTATAGCCTACGCCATAGTTAGCGATCATCCTTAGGCGGGATGCCTTGTCCAGCAGTTCTCTATCAATCTGGTCCGTGATCGTGCATAGGAGCCCTTCCTTGTTTTTCACGCCCTTAAGGAGCCTATTCCTCTCCATGGGTCGGAGCTGATCATTGATCTGCACATGGTGCTCCTTCTCGATACAGGCTACCACCGCTTGAGGAAGGTTACAGGTTATCAGCACGTTCATCCTTTATTCCCTACGGCTACAGATACTTCCCCACTAATAATTTTCTGCTCCTTCCCTGTGTCATCCTCTATGACGAGAGCGCCGCTGCGGTCTATGCGGAGGGCCTTTCCATGGGTCCTCTCTCTGGGGGATACGATCTCCACATTCCGCCCTATGATCATGGAAGCCTCATTCCATGTCCTATAAAAATCCTCGATCTGTCCTGACAAAACCTCCTGGTAGTAAATCTCAAATATCCTCAAGATAGCGACTAATAAATCGTTTCTAGAGATCTCAGACCCTGTTTCGGCCAGAATGCTTGTGGCCTGATTGGGGGCGGCTTCTGTCTGATCGGGGCTCCAGTTCACATTCAGACCAAGGCCTAGGACAACATAATCAATCTCTTCCTGAGTCAGTGAAAACTCTGTGAGAATCCCCCCCAATTTCTTGCCCGCCACAAATATATCATTAGGCCACTTGATCGTCGATGTCAGACCGGTTCTGCTCTTGATGGCCTCGATGGTGGCCAGGGCCAAGATCATCGTGGTAACGAAAACCTGATCCTTATGGATATTGGGTCTTAATAAAAGGGAAAAGAGGAGATTCATATACCCCAGCGAAACCCAGCGCCTTCCCATTCTCCCCCTGCCCGCTCTCTGCTCCTCAGCCAGGACCAGGGTCCCCTCAGGTGCCCCTTGAACCGCCAGCGCTTTCGCTAGTGTGTTCGTGGAGTCTAGAGACCTGTGGAATACCATGTTCTGGGCAAACAGGGATGAGCCTAATTTATTGAGGACGATTTCAGGATGAAGGGAATCCATGTTTTTCATTGGTCAACGGAACCCCCTAATCCTCTTCCATCAACCTGGCCACGCCCACCACCTTTTCCCCCTCTCCTAGGCCGATCAATTTCACCCCCTGGGTATTCCGTCCAATGACAGAGATGTCTGCCACTCTCAATCGGATGATCTTTCCGTGTCCAGTGATAATCATGAGCTGGTCCTGATCGGTGACCTGATAGGAGTAAACGACGGGTCCATTTCTCTCTGATGTCTTGATGGTAAGTATTCCCTTGCCACCCCTTGCCTGCCTCCGATATTCTTCTGTTCTGGTCCTTTTTCCAAACCCGTTCTCTGTCACAGTCAGGATGGTGGCACCCTCCCCTGTGAGGGCCTCCATGCCCACCAGATAATCTTCCGGTTCCATCCTGATCCCGATGTTTCCTTCGGCCACCCTCCCCATGGCTCTCAAATCAGACTCTTTGAACCGGATCGATTTCCCCTGCCGTGTGGTCAGGAAGATGTCATGTTCCCCGCTTGTCACGCGCACGGCAATCAGTTCATCCTCATCCCGGATCCTTAGGGCAACAATCCCCGTTGCTCGGGGATGACTGTAGGCCACCAGTTCTGTCTTTTTGACCAATCCCTTTTTCGTGGCCATAACCACGTATTTCCCCTCCTCGAAATCCCTTACGGAGAGTGTGGTGGCCACACGCTCCCCCCGCTTTAGATCGAGGAGGTTAACGATCGCCTTTCCCCGGGACATCCTTCCCGCTTCAGGGATCTCATGGACCTTTTTCCAATAGACACGTCCCTTGTTGGTAAAGAAGAGAAAGGTGTCATGGGAAGATGCCACAAAGAGAGACTCCACAAAGTCTTCTGCCTTGGGTCTAACACCGGTCAGGCCCTTGCCGCCCCGTCGCTGTGCCCTGTAAAGACTGATTGGGTTCCTCTTGATATATCCTTGGTGGCTGAATGTGACGACCATATCTTCCTCTGCAATAAGGTCCTCTAAATCTATCTCTCCCGTCTCCTCCAGGATTTCAGTCCTGCGCTCATCACCATATTTGCCCCTAATTTCCTGCATTTCATCTTTGATGATCTGCATGACCATGGCTGGACTTTCTAAAATGGCCTTAAATCGCGCAATATTCTTGATCAGATCCTGGTATTCGGCGTCCAGCTTCTCCCTTTCCAATCCTGTCAACCTTTGCAACCTCATATCCAGAATGGCCTGGGCCTGGATGTCAGAAAGCTCAAACTCGGCCATCAATCTGGCCTTTGCCTCCTGGGGGTCTGAGGAGGATCTGATCAACTCGATCACATCATCCAGAAAATCCATGGCCTTCTTGAGTCCCTCAAGGATATGGGCACGCTCTTCTGCCTTCCTGAGGTCATATATGGTCCGACGAATGATAATCTCACGACGGTGATCGATGAAGAGTTGGAGGATCTCTTTGAGCTTTAGGGTCTGGGGTTGTCCATTCACAATGGCCAACAGGATGATTCCAAAGGAGATCTCCATCTGCGTAAACTTGTATAGGCGGTTAAGGATCACCAGGGGTTTTCCATCCCTTCTCACGTCTACGACAATTCGCATCCCATCTTTGTCCGATTCATCCCTGATATCAGAGACCCCCTCTACTTTTTTCTCTCTGACCAACTCCGCTATCTTTTCCAAGAGCTTCGTTTTATTCACCTGGTAAGGTATCTCCGAGATCACGATCCTCTCTCGGCGCTTGCCCACCTTTTCCACAAAGGCCCTGGCCCTTATCTTGATAATTCCCTTTCCTGTCTTGTAGGCCTCGTAAATCCCTTTTCTCCCAAGGATAAATCCTGCTGTCGGGAAGTCTGGGGCCTGAACGAGGCCAATCAACTCCTCGAGGCCCACATCAGGCTGATCAATGACCCTTACGATGGCATCACACACCTCGGAAAGATTATGGGGCGGGATGTTGGTCGCCATGCCGACGGCAATTCCCGAGCTGCCGTTGATGAGTAGGTTGGGGATGGTTGTGGGCAGGATGGACGGTTCTGAGAGGGAGTCATCATAATTGGTATTGAAGTCCACTGTCTCTTTTTCAATGTCGGAGAGGAAATCCTGCGCCAACCGCGTCATCCTCACTTCTGTATAACGCATTGCGGCAGGAGGGTCCCCATCTACGGATCCGAAGTTGCCCTGGCCGTCTACCAGGCGATACCTCATGGAAAAATCTTGCGCCAAGCGTACGATGGTGTCATAGACC
>JASFIT010000403.1:0-4337 GCA_050122535.1 Desulfobacteraceae bacterium
GCGCTTCGCTTGGACTCCCCACCCTGCGGGCGGGTCCCCAGTTTCGTCCCGCAGCAAAACCTGCGGGATGGACATTTTCCATCAGCCTCTAAGAAGCCGGTTTTTTTCGACAGCCTCTATGTAAAACATAGGCAACGGGTAAGACATAGGAACGCATTTCTGTAGCCAATGAATTCCGACCTGAATGCAAATAGGATTGTCCTCTCCCGGGAGTTACTCAAGCTTTACTATGATGGCATGAGCGGGGAGGTTGTTGTCAGAGACAAACTTCGGACCATAAGAATCTATATGGACGAGGGAAATGTGGTCTACGCGGAAGGCGGCGATGAGGGCAAGCAGTTTCTGAGGGAGATTGGAGTAAAAAAGGGACTGGACCCGAATCAACTGAAACAATTGGAGCAAATCAGGGAAAGGGACCCTCAATCCCTGGGCAAAACGCTCCTTGAGAGAAAGCTTATATCAGAAGCCGTTTGGAAGAAATTCGTTGAGATAAAGGTCAAATATGCGCTTGCAGCTGTCTTTAATATGGACACTGCAGATCTGAAATTCCGTGAAGTTGATTTTAGCATTCTTCCCAGTAATCTCATCAATTACAACATGATCCAGCTACTTCTCGATACCATAAGATTAATGGAAGACCTGAAGACTTTTCAAAGACATATCCCGGGAGACGATGCCTTATTCACCCTTTCCGAGGGGGCCAATGAGTTGCAGGCTATTATTCCATTGAGTCCCTTTGAACTCACCATATTTTCTATGATCAATGGGCAAAAAACCGTCGGTGAGATGATAAAAGCCACAGGCCTGGCAAGAGAAGATGTCTATAAGACTTTGTACCTTCTCCTCTGCTTTGATCTCATCACCCTCATATCCCCAAACAATGGGAAAGTGAGAAGTGAAGTGGATTATACCCAAATCGTTAATATCTATCTTGATCTGTTGAGGATTCTCGAGAACAATTTTCGGAAAGAGGTGGGTAAAAGGTTTGAAAGTATCTTGGATAAATGTCTCAAAGAATTGACCGGCCAGAGCAAAGAGCTCCTACGTAGCCTCGATCTGTCGAAAGATTATCAAGCAGGCACTGCCACACAAATATCTAAACGATTTGGCGAGAAAGAGAAGGCCGTGGAAGGTAGGTTGGTCCTGTCTTCTTCTTTCAACAAGCTGCTCTTTTTGTTGATCATGAGGATGCAGAAACTGCTCGGAAAAGCTTTAGCGGTGAAGTCCCTGAAAGAGATGATGAACATATTGCAGGATGTGGAGAGATACAGGAGGGAACCTGAAATTATGGACTATGTGAGGGGAAATCTGAGGGACTATTTGCAGCAAATAAGCACCTGAAGAGAGATAAGAGTCATCCCTTCACGATAATAGCCAATCCCATTTGTCCTGCCCTGGTAAAATGTGAAGCAGCGAGAAGATACTATGGATCTTATCTTTCTTGGTACGGGTGCGGCCTGGAGTCTTCCGGAACTGAACTGCCATTGCATGATATGCCGCGCAATGCGGAGAAATGGGGAAAGCAGGCAGCGGACGGCGTTTCTCCTATCAGGGAAAACAAATCTCCTCGTGGATTGCGGCCCCGATATAGCCTCCCAACTCTCAAGAAACCAGATCGATCGATTGGATGCTGTATTGGTTACCCATGAGCATGGGGACCATTACATGGGGTTAGATGAGCTGTTTTCCTATAAGCGGACTCGCGCAAAGGGTGAGTTTGAGCCCATAGAGATCTATATGACACAGAAGAGCTGGAAAGTGGTCAGAGACCGCTTTGCTTACCTGGAGGAGATGGGTGTCATTAAAGTCCAGGAAATAGAGCCTGGGGCCTCCTATGTTTTTGGAGAATTTGAATTCGTCCCGTTCAAGACCTATCATGGACCTTTTGCGCTGGGGTCTGTAGGATTCATTATTAAAACAAGACCTCGGGGGAGTAGGGAAGTCCGTTTGGTATACACGTCTGACTTTGAAGACATACCAGAGCCTCATACTGATCTGAATCATCCAGACTATCTGATCATTCAGTCTTTTTGGCTTAATGAACCGATCGAGAACAGGCCACATCATATGAGCTTTCAGCGGGCCATCAAGTTTGTAGAACGCTGGAAGCCAAAATCAGAAACCTTTCTGGTTCACATGGGGGATGGGGATATGGTCAAAGGTGATCCCAGCAACAGGATGGCAAAAAAATACAAATCCGCAGATCCTTTGAGACATCCCAATAGTGGAGAGCCCTATCCCGTTCCCCTAAATCAGGAACAGTGGCAAAAAACTATAGATCAGATCAGGGTTGACCGTCAATTGCCATTCAAAATAACTGTGGCCTATGACGATCTTCGCGTCCAGCTCTAGGTCTGCTGGCACGTCACCATTCCATTCTCTCAGTTCTGCCATCTAATGAACAGGCACCGTTACGGCGTCTTCCATGAAGTCCTTAAAAGGGACTTCAATTTTCAAAAGCCCGTTCTTATAGTTTGCTTTGGCCTCTTCCGCCTTAACAGGGCAGCAGAAAGCCCATGTGGTCACATACTCAATGTCTTCCCTCGGAGCAGTGAGGTTAAAACTGTCCTCATGCATCCTCAGGTTGATGTCTTCTTTTTTCACGCCAGGGATCGAAATCTCAAGGCTCAATCTCTGATGATCTGGATCCACATATGAACAGACATCGGGAGATGTCTTGATTTTATCGTTGGCCATTATGCTCACCTCCTCATCAATCACCTCTTTACAGCACGGAGGTTATTGTATTGCTTTTCGGAACCCTAGGTTTAGGGTTCCTAGTGTCTTGTTTTCATTATATTAGGACCTAAAGAGGAAAATGCAAGTCTATCGGAAATCTGTGGGTAGAGAATGGAATGAATGGGATTGTATCTGAGGCATTGGAAAGGGGTTAAATGGATCAGGAAATAACGTAAACACGCCCCTTGGGATGCCAGGTGGCACCGGCCTCCGCCTTTCGCTTCTCGTAAGATTCGACCAAGTCTCCTTTCTTGGCTTTATTGAAATCTGAAATCTTCAACCCAACCTTTTGACCCACTTTGGCCTCCTTGACGGCATCCTGTTCGATATGAAGGGATTCTATTTTCCCCGAATAGATCGGTCCCATGGCGGAAATAATCCGGAATTTCTTGCCACGGAGAAGGGTTCCCTCCAAAACCTCACATCCCAGAATGATCCCCTTGCGGCTGCTTTTGAATAGGGCGATCACTTTGGCCTTTCCCGTGATTATTTCTATTTCCTCCACACGACGAGTCAGAGTTCTCGCAATCTTGCTTAGGTCTTGGGTTAATTTGTAGATGACATCATAGAGACGGATCTCCACGCCCCTTTCTTTACTCAATTGCTGCATTTTGGGCAGCAAACTCACATTAAATCCTACCACCAATCTGCTCCCATTGAGTGCCATGAGAAGATCCGACTTGCTGATCGCTCCAACTCCGGTGTGAATGGGTAGAACTTCCACCTCAGGATTCTCCAGAGACTTTAAACTTGATATCACGGCCTCAAGACTTCCAACGGAGTCGCATTTGAGGACGATCGCCAAGCTCTTTTTTCGCCCCTGCCCCTCACTTTCACTTCTTGTCATATGCACCCCTCCAATTGGGTTAACCCTTAATAGGTGTTGTCGAAGCAGGCACACCTCAAGAAAACGAATAAAAAGTGTTTCCTCGGGGGCGCCCCATATGGGGGATGGTTGGGTCCGGTTTAGTGAGGCGAAAGTATAGGGAAAAGGCCATAAAGTGTCAATCCCGCCCTTTTATTTCTTGATCGGGTGTAGTAGGCTTGCGTTTACTCTTCACCGTAAATAGTCCGCAGGGGGCGTAACTTTGGCGATAGCCTTGATAATCCTGGGAATCCTTTGTGCATTAATTGGTCTTGTAGGATGTATTTTCCCCGTCATCCCTGGGCCTCCACTCAGTTTCTTGGCCCTGATCCTCCTCTCTTTGGCAAAAAATTGGGAGCCATTTAGTTCAACCTTCCTGATTATCATGGGAGGCTTGGCCGTGTTGGTGACCGTCCTGGACTACGTGGTGCCCGTGGTTGGGGCAAAAAAATACGGAGCCTCAAAATTGGGCGTCTGGATCTCAATGATAGGGATGCTCATAGGCGTGCTTTTTTTCCCACCCTGGGGCATGCTTATCGGGGCTTTCGTAGGCGCGTTGGGTGGTGAGCTGTTAGCAGGAAAAGCAGGAAGAAAATCCCTACGAGCGGCTTGGGGTGTGTTTGTGGGAAATGTGGTCAGCATTGGATTCAAACTCGCCTACTGTGGCGCGATCATCTTCTTTTACATGAAAGAAATGTTTTAGAGACTGTCGAAAAACGGGCTTCTTAGAGGC
>JASFIT010000404.1:0-4324 GCA_050122535.1 Desulfobacteraceae bacterium
CGATCTCTAATGCGCTTCCGATAGAGCGTCTGTGGAATCTCTGTAATCCACAGAATCCTGTTCATCCTGTCTAAATTTCGTGTTTTTTTATTTTCGTGCTTTCGTGATTCGAATAGCTCTGGGTCTTCTGCGATCTCTTTGAGAGATAACCAGAGACCCTTAGTTGTAGTTGCTCCGAGAAAATAATGTACATTGACTTATCATTCAACTATCTTATTTTTCCTTAATGATAATGAGGAGGCAAAATATGGAGGGAAAAACAGTCAAAAAGAGTGGCGTCGCCATCTCCCATGTCATGTTACCCCAGGATGCGAACATAGCGGGAAATGTTCATGGTGGAGTCATCATGAAACATGTGGATACGGCTGCGGGTTTTGTTGCAGCCCGTCATGCACGCTCTAATTGCGTCACCGCTTCCATTGATAGGCTCGATTTTCATCATCCCGTTTTTGTGGGAAATCTTCTTACGCTTAGGGCGAGCATCAATCATGTGGGGAGTACATCCATGGAGATTGGTGTGCGGGCCGAGACTGAAGATGTGATCACTGGCCAGGTTCGTCACACGGCTTCAGCCTATCTGACTTTTGTTGCGCTGGATGGAAACGGTCGGCCCAAAGAAATACCCCCGCTGATACTGGAATCAGAGGAAGAGACAAGGCGAAACCGTGAGGCCAAGGCGAGGAGGGAAACGAGACTTCGGGAGAGGACGCAGGAGAAGGCGTGCCAGCAAGACTTCGACACATGTGATTTGTAGAAATAGGGGTCAGGTCTTCACTCTTGACAGAGCTCATCTCCAGTCAAGAATGAAGACCTGACCCCTGCTGACCCCTAAGAAATCACGTTTCAAGGAGGGCGAGGCGCAAGGTGTTGAGGCCGGTCACGGCGCCCCGTTCCTGGAGGATGCGGAAGTGGCCGCCCATGTACCATGAAAAATCCTTTTCAAACCCATCCCCGATGGCAGCAGTAAAGCTATTTATTGCGGAACTCTCCTCGTTTTTTTCTGGGAAACCCACAATAGATAGCCCCACATCGGCCTGTGCCATCTCCCTCACCTTTTGGGCGAGGGTCGACGCAGTCTCAATATCCAGCGACCTGCTGCCCTTACCCAATAGCCTTAACAGCCTCTCCTGATCGGGGATTACTCGGCTGTCCAGTAGCCGGAAAGATGGAATCTGGTACAGCCTCTGTGCGGCCATCCCTGCGGTAAATGTCTCCAGAATGGCAAGGGTCAATCCCTTTTGGAGGAGCACTGAGTCAATGACACCTTCCAGCGTCTCATCGTCAATCCCGTAAATCTTTTTTCCAAGGCGGGATCGAATATCCTCTTCAACGGGTCGAATCAAAGCTTCGGTCTCGCTATCGTCTCTTGCGGTGGCTGTTATGCGGATCTTGATCTCACCTGAAGAAGCCAACAGCCCCACTTCCGGGTTTTTCCCCACGCCCATGAGATCACCGATCAATCGGTCTACCCCACTTTCACCGAGCCCCACCACTTTCAGGACCCTGTAAGTGACCTTTTGATCTGCAAGTCCAAATCTTTTCCGGATCCAGGCCGAAATCTCATGATCCCACAAATATTTGAGCTCACTAGGGACCCCTGGAAGGCAAATGATGGGTTTTCCATCAACCTCTGCGATAAAACAGGGGGCTGTTCCCACCGGGTTGAGAACAACTCGGCTGCCCGCTGGCACATAAGCCTGTCTCCGATTATTCTCGGGCATCCTATAGCCGACGCGCTGGAAGTATTCTTCTATCAGGTCCATGAGATCCTGTTTGAACTCCAGGTCCACCCCTGCCACCCTGGCCACAGCCTCGCGGGTCAGATCATCCAGCGTGGGTCCAAGACCCCCAGTGGTCATGACCATGTCGCATCTCTCAACGCCGCTCCGAATGACCTGGCTGATCTCCTCCAGCCTATCCCCAACAGATGTGCGAAAGCGCGTGGTTACGCCGATTCGCCCCAACTCCTGGGCCAGATAGGCCGTGTTGGTGTCCATGATCTGACCCAGTAGGAGTTCACTGCCTATTGTCACAATTTCGCAGGTGGGGGTATTGGGCGTTGGACTCATATCCTGTACTCTAAAGAAAATTTTTATCAGCCAAAACCTGGATAGATTTTAGAGCAGCTTATCAGATTCTACAAATGCCGTCACTGTCAAAGGAAAACTGGACAAGACTTTTCCCTTTACAGGTCATTCAACTTAACCTAATATACTGTATATTCGAGAGAAATTCGCCATCTGGAAGAATGGCTGTTTTCTATGTCGGTTTTGGTCTCACAAAAAAATGTGTTCATGCCTGGCAGAAAAGCATGGTTTACTTTTCTGTTTCTCCTGATGCTTTCTCATATCGCCCCTCAAAACACATGCCTGGCAGAAACGGCCGTGATAAGCGTCAATTTTAGAGATGCGTCTGAAGTGCTACCCATGGTGGAGACGCTGCTTTCACCACAGGGCAGGGCTAGCGCTGATGTGCGCACAAATTCTATTGTTGTATCGGATGATAGTGTTTCGGTGAAGAAGATTCGTGATTTCTTGGCCCATATCGACAAGCCCGTAGAGCAGGTCACCATTCGATTCCGGTTTCAACAGGCAGGTGGTTCAAAAAATAGGGATATCTCTGCTTCTGGCAAGGTTTCAGGGGATAATTGGTCTGTCTCGGTAGGAAGGGGCAGCAAAAAGGAAGGCGTGCACGTGCGCGCACAGGACAGGAGAGGGAGTGGGGCGCAGAGCTCCGAATCATTTGTGCGCGTCCTTTCTGGGGATGCAGCCTACATCCGGGTGGGAACAGAGATCCCCTACACAGAAAGATGGGGGTACTTGTGCCGGCGATATGCACGTTCTGTCAAGAAAGTGGGCTTTCAGTACATGGAAACAGGTATGGAGGTGAGGCCCGTTGTCACGAAAGAGCGTGTGCACATAGAGATCATCCCAAGGGTTTCCTACAGGGAGCCAGGAGAAAAAGGAGTCATCCGTTTGTCAGAGGCCTCAACCAGAGTGTCCGTCTCAAAAGGACAATGGGTAACCATAGGTAGTCATGGGCAAGGGAGTAATGAAGTCATCCGGGAAATCCTCTCGAGGAGGAGTGCTGAGGATCAGACCACCGTTTCCCTCTCATTGATGGTCAATTAGGGGACGTCCCCCATCTGGGAGTTTAATAAATTGGACAGATTAAATGACACGGGAAGAAAAGCTTTAGTGGCGGCATTGGTACCTGTTTTTCTGGGTTTCTCAGTCCTGGTCCTTTCAACCTGTAGTGTTATTAAGGGGACCTACAGAGTGGGGAAAGGGACTTACAGCGTGGGCAAGGGGACATTAACCACCACGTACAGAGTGACCAAGGGGGCCACCAAACTTACCATCGGAACAGGGAAGGTGGTCTATAAGCTGGGCGGTTTCACGTTCAAAGTGGTCAAGGCACCTTTCGAATGGCCTCTTACCCGTGAGGAAATCGAAACCATTGATGATCTGCCTCCCAAGGAAGCGATCAAGAAGGGTCGTGTCAAGAAATCACCTTACGTTGTTCACGGCAAAAGGTATGTTCCCATGTCTGTGGAGAAGGCCAAGAACTACCGCGAAGAGGGCATTGCCTCCTGGTATGGGTATGAGACCCGCCGCAAAAAGGGTGGGCATATGACAGCCAATGGCGAGGCCTTTAATCCCAATGGCCTAAACGCCGCTCACAAATACCTCCCTCTGCCAACTCATGTGCGTGTCACAAACCTTGAAAACCGTCGATCCATCATCGTCCGGGTCAATGATCGTGGCCCCTTTGTGAGGGGCCGAATTATTGATCTGAGTGCCGGTGCTGCACGAAAACTTGGATTTTACAAAAAGGGAACCGCACGCGTTCGCGTGGAGACTGTTGAGGCCAAAGGATAGACAGCTCCTGTTGAGGCTGTCGGAAAAGGCCCATCTGCCGTTCGGCAGGCTCACGGCCCTGAGCAAAGTCGAAGGGCTGCGTTACCCTCATCCCCCGCCCTGTTAAATTCTCGCTGCGCGAGACGGCGAAGCCGATTTAACAGGGCAAGTCACTGCGGCGTACTTCTATGTACGCCTCATTCCTCGGGATTTCGGAAGCCTTGCATATGGACGTTTTCCATCAGCCTCTAAGAAGGCGGTTTTTCGAAAGTCTCGTTAAGAATTTTGGCTCAATGTTAACCGATTCCTCTTTGAGGCCATGTCGCTCTTCTCCCTCCGGCCAGAGAGACTGTGTTGCAATTCGTCATCCCGGCCAAATCCCGCGGAGCGGGATGCGAGCCGGGATCCAGAATGTTTTTTTCAGCTATTTTCCTGGATTCCCGTTCGACTTCACTCAGGGTGGT
>JASFIT010000405.1:0-4302 GCA_050122535.1 Desulfobacteraceae bacterium
ATGTGGCTGGGGATTTAGAAAGCAGGGGTTTATTAAGAAAGGAGTGAGGCAGATGGCTAAGCGTGAATATACCCATATGTTTAAACCATTTAAGATCGGGAGCGTTGAGCTGAAGAACAGGTTGGCGATGGCCCCTGTGACCACCAACTATACACTAGCTGGATACCCCAATGAACAGTTCATCGCTTTCCTCGCTGCACGCGCCAAGGGAGGTGTTGGGCTTTTAGTCACACCACCAGCTGTAAATCTTTTTCCTGGTAGCCCAACGCACGTGGTTTTCCCCCTTCTTTCGGAGAAAGCGCATATCCCCTTATGGAACGAGGTTGTGGAAACGATCCATGCCTTTGGTGCCAAAGCCGTCGGTCAGGTGCTGGTGGGTGGTGTTGGAAGGCAGACAGCGCCAGGCACCACATCAAAGGCCCCTTCTCCCGTATCTATTAAAGAAATACCCCCTGAAAATATCCCGCCCAAATCTAGAGAATATGAGGAAAGAAAAGGTCTCCCTTGCTTGTGGGATAGATACAAGAATCTCCCCGTACCTCAAGAGCTATCTTTGGAAGAGATCGAATGGATTGAAGACGCCTACGCAAAGACATCAGGGCTGCTAAAAGAATGTGGATTTGATGGCTCGGAACTGCATTTTGCCCATGGTTACCTGGGGGACAACTTTTTTTCTCCCCGCACCAATCTGCGAACCGATGCATACGGTGGCAGCCTTGAAAATAGAGCCAGGGTTTTTCGAAACGCTATCCTAAAAACGCGTGCTCAGGTGGGTCCTGACTTCCTTATCGGTGTTCGTTTAACAGGCAATGAGCATGTGCCTGGCGGGCTCACCATAGAGGAGTCTAGTCGCATCGCTAAGATAGGAGAGGAAGAAGGACTTGATTATGTCCACCTCACAGCGGGTTGTTGGGAAGCCGTGAAGTGGTACGTACCAGAAGAGGATGGCACCATGCTCCCCGAGGCAGAGGGGATGAAGAGCATCCTTCAAATCCCTGTCATTACTCCAGCCATACATCGCCCTGAGAACGCAGAAAAAGCAATAAAAGAGGGAAAAACAGATATGGTATCCTTTTGTCGTCCCCTTATTGCTGATCCTGAGTGGGCGAACAAGGTGGCTAGGGGCGAAGAGAAGAAGATCAGAAAATGTATCAGGTGCCTGGGATGTCTACAAAGGACGAGGCGGGCCTTGGGCCTCAGGTGTGAAGTGAATAGAGAAGTGGGGCAGGAACGATATAATCCAGAATATCATCGCTTATCTGCCCCCAACTGGAAGGAATATGCCTTGCCCAAATAGATCCCTTTTTATTTCCCCATTTTACAGTTCACCGCAGAGTAGACTATGTCAGGTTCGTCAAAACTGTCATTCCGGGCGAGCCCGTCAAGCCTGCCCCGTACCCCTGTTTTCACAGGGGCAGGCTTGATGCAGGGTTGGGCGAGACCCGTGGTTCGACAGGCCGTTCGACAAGCTCACGGTCCTGAGCAAGGTCGAAGGACTCACCACCCTGAGCGAAGTCGAAGGGGAATCCAGGAAAACCGCGGGAAATTTAATGATTCTGGATCCCGGCTCGCGTCCCGCTCCACGGGACTTGGCCGGGATGACGAATTGTGACACAGTCTCCAAGGCAGTAATGTAGAAGGATTTGCATTTGGGTCTGCGCCTTTGCGGTGAGTCTTACGAACCGTCGGGTTCTTCCATTAAACAGCCTTTCAAGCCATCCAGAATATCAGTCTCATTACAATTGTACCCAACCATAGCAAGGGCCGTTACATTCGGTTCATCCCATGGTGCGATACTGTACCGTCCTGCCGTGAAATTAATGACGGCATAGGAATCGGGGAAACGGGCCCATCCTTTTAATCGAAAAAGGTTAGGCGGAAGGGACTGGAGAAATGCCTCCAATTTCTCCCTATCAAATGGGCGCTTCTCCTCAAATGAGAAGGCCTGAAACCCTCCTTCATCAGGATGCTCATGATCGCGATGTACACCCACATGATGCGCATGATCGGCTTCCTTCATAGGCTCATATTCAACCGTTAACAGGTGCTGGGGGTCTACGGCACAATGTTGGGTAGCAAAAATTGTCGCTTTTGGATTCATCTCTTGAAGCGATGTTTGGATATCTGAGACAGATTCGGATGGTATCAAATCAATCTTGTTAAGAAGGATCGTATCTGCACAGCGAATCTGGTTGTCGAAAAACGGGCCGAACATATCCTTTGCCTTGAAAAAATCTGCGTCCACCACGGTTACGAGGTGCCGAATACGGCTGTATTTATTGGCGGGTGGTTCATAAAGGGTATCGAGGATATCCCCCGGTTGGGCCACACCCGTCGCCTCAACCACGAGGAAATCAGGACTGACTCGATCGTGAATCTCCTGAATAGCTCTGGAGAAATCGGTTTTCAGGGTACAGCATATGCACCCACTGGTTATCTCCATCATGTCCACATTCTTGCCGGAAAGCAGGGTCCCATCAATCCCGATATTCCCCACCTCATTGACGATGAGAGCGACCTTGCCAACCTCTTGAATATTTGAGGTTAAAAGGTGCTTAATGAGGGTTGTTTTTCCGGCCCCAAGAAATCCTGATACGATGAAAACGTCCATCTTCTTTAATCGGAACGAAAGAAAAGTTCTCCTATCCCTTTCATCAAATAATGCTCTATAAACGATGCATAAACTCTTTGCATAGCCGGATGGCTTCAGTGGGATCCAGTGTCTGAGCGTCAGCGCCCACCTCTTTCCGCGCAAATTCTGTTGTCACGCCCCCTCCGATGATCACAAAAGTACGTTCTCGAAGTCCTTTCTCCACCAACAAAGAAATGACCTCCTTCATGGAGACAAAGGCGGGTGTGATGAGAGCTGACATGGCGAGGATGGGAGCATCTCTCCTTTGGATTTCATCAATGAACTTCTGAGGGGGCGCATCAACCCCCAGATCATGGATCGTAAAGCCCTGGGAACGCATGATCGTGATGACCAGGTTCTTTCCCAAATCGTGGATATCCCCCAAAGGGGTGCCAAAGACCACCACGCCTTGGGAATCCGCTTCATCCAGGCCGTCCAGGAGTTGTGGCTCAAGGAGAGCACCGACCTGTTTGAAGACTTCAGCAGAGTATATGAGTTCACTGAGAAAGAACTCACCTGTCTCGAACCTTTTTCCCACCTCCTCCATGCCCTCCCTGCATGCATTCAGGATCGCAAAGGGATCTTCTCCTGAATTGATCGCCTCCTTGACCAATTCGATTGCTTCAAATCTCTTCATGCTGAGAAACGCTGCCTTAATCTTTTCCTTCATTTTCAAACCACCTTTCCACCATACGTCTTAGCAACATCAACCATCATCTTCACATTCTCAAACTTGGCGTCCACAGGGCACTCGCAGCCGGTGGTCAATAGAAAACCTCCATCCTTTCCCACATCGTCTATGAGCCTTTGGCAGTACTCACGTATTTGCATAGGCTGGCCCAAGCTGAGGATGTCTGCACGCACATCACCGCTGATGCACATATGCCCATCAAGGATCTCCTTTGCCTTGAAGATGTCTGTGTTGCCATCTAAGTCCGCCACACACTTCCCTTTTGGAAGCTGGTTAAAATAGGGAAGGTTCAGGCCCCAGTCCGTATCCAGATGGAGCCAAGGCGTTATCCCTTCCAAGACAAACGCATCCACATATCTTTGGAGATAGGGCCATTCGAAACGTTCGAAAAGCTCAAGCCGGTAAATGGCCCCTGATCCTCGCTCCAGGACGATGAATGCAATCTGGCCCTTGGTGATGGCGATGGTATCGAGAGTGTTCTGGATGAGGTCGTCACAAGTGGCCTCCATGGCTGCCTGGACTTTGTCAGGGACTTCGAACAGATCCATGGTAAACTGCGTCAGGGTTCGAGAGAGGGAGAAGGCCATGAGGACTGAATCAACCGCCGCTCCTAACAGAACGGGAATGCCCCTCTCTTCACATGTCTGTTTCTCGTGGCAATAGCGCTCCAGCAGAATATTTTGTGCGGTTGCGAGGCGATCCAAGGACTTGTTGGCCATCACCGGGTAGTGTTCCTCCCAGAAGGCATTCCAACCCAGGGAAGCAATCCGATCATAGTCTTCCCTTGTGAAGAGTTCCCTCTCTTGGATTTGGGCCAGGGCATTCTCTGGAAGCTCTCTGCCAGGGATCAGGTTTCGCACGGGCGCATTGGCGAACCTTCCCCCGAGCATGGGCCAATATATGTTGGTCTTTGCAAGTATGTCGAAGCCCCCCAACTCATCGAATGTGTCAACAGTTGCCTGAAAGGCTTTGTCCAAAT
>JASFIT010000406.1:0-4297 GCA_050122535.1 Desulfobacteraceae bacterium
CTGCATCTGTTTGCTGTAGCGATCACATCCAAGCCAGGCCGAATTCCCACAGCACCAGGCCCCAGCCGCAAAATGGCGCATCTCTCGAAGTTCCAGGATTGACCCCAAGATTTCCCGCGGGGCATCGTAAACCCCTTGAAAACGCCCAAGACGGCAAGGGTCCTGAAAAGTGACCACCCTGTCTTGCTTTTTCTCTAGAGGAAGATCGGTTTTTTGCAAAAACTCACTCAAATGCATCACCTCAAAGGGAAAGGGATCTGCGGAGTCGGGATATAATTGTTTCAGCATATAGCTGCACTCTCCACAGGCTGTAATGATGGTTCTGGCGCCTGCCTTGTGAAAGGATTCCAAATTGAGTTGACGCAGTCTTTCAAAAGTCTCCTTGTCGCCCGTCCAGATGAGGTCGTGTCCACAACACCTTTCATCTGACAGGACCACCGGCTCGATCCCTAGACGGTTGAGGATTCTCACCGTATCAGCGGCGATCTTCTTAAGGTTCAAATCCAGATCAGAGAAGAAGATTTCGAAGTAGGGAAGGCAGCCCACAAAATAGAGGATTTCCCCTTCTGAGGATACTCTGAGCTCAGACGTGACCCAGTCCAAACGATTCTGCTTCAAATTTGGGGCTGCCTGCATGCGCATCAAACTCTGCAGACCACCCCCATGACTCAGGTGTCCTCTGTACTGCTCCCTTACATAAAGGGGCCGTATTGCCCGAATGAAGTGGGCAAAAGGGATCCCAACAGGGCAACGTTCGTGACAGAGGCCGCAGGTGAGACAAAACCAGGTCTTTTCGCGAACGTAAGGGGAATTCATCCCTTCTTCAATGGCATGTTTGGCCACGAGACGCGGAGAGAATTCAAGGTCCACCTGGGCCAAAGGGCAGGCCCCTGTGCACTTCCCGCATTCCACGCAATGAAAGACCTGAAATTCGTCTATTATCTGGTGCAAAGGGTCCATGTGATCCATTACCCCCCTCCCCCTAGCCCCCTCCCACCAGGGGAGGGGGAGCTCGAGCGGCCACTGAACTTCTCCCTCCCCATTGACGGGGGAGGGTCGGAGTGGGGGTGAAGAGCCAAAGGTGATTTCTGCAGTTTGTCAATCCTCTTGACAAAGGAAGACAAGTCCATAAAGAGCCTATCCGTATCAGGGGGAGCGTAGTTCATCGCAGAGAAGCGTTCGGGTTCCAATCCCAGGACACCCATGAGTCCTCTCATACGCTCCTCCATTATTTTCATCTGCTGAGGACCTGGACCATACCGACATTCTTTGTCTTTACAGCCAATGACCATCACGCCTTCCACCCCCTTCTCAAAGGCATATAGGAGTATCGAGGGGTCCATGCGTCCTGAGCACATGACCTTAATATAATGAACGGGACGGGGGAGAGAGCGCCCAGACTTACCCAGATCCAGGAGACATCGATAGGGTGCCCAATTGCAGAAAAAGGCCAAAACAGGGCCCTTGTTGTTATCAAAGGAAGACATTTATTACCTTTTCAAAATATTCCTGATCAGATTCGGGCATGCCGATAGCCCCAGTAGGGCATTCTGCCAAGCAGTTTCCGCAACGCGTGCACACCTGAGGGTCAATCCATGAGGCGCCCACGCCTCGTGATATCTCTTCCAGGTGGGCTGCACCCTCGGGGCAGATATCCGCACATCTGCTGCAACCCCGGCAAAGTTGGGGATCCACATAAGCCACAAGATCATCAAAAGAGTGCCCGTTTCGAAAGATTCCACCTAATCCTTCACTGGCTGCAGCCTTTCCAAGAATTTCTTCTGGGACCTTGCGAACCTGAGACCAGGATGCCATATAGACACCCGGAATTCGGGTCTCCAAGGTTCCGAAGGCCCTTGGTATGCTTTTATGCAAAGCCCTAACAAAAAGATCTCTTCGATAGGGAATGCTTTTGAATTCGTTCCGTCCCAGAATGACGATTCCTGCCGCCATGTTCTGATAGGAAGGATTTACCTCAGAGGCCGTGTTCTCCAAGATCAGCGTGAATTCTCCTTGTTGGCCTTCGAGCCGAACTGGCCTGACCGGGCAAATGATATCGATCCCATATTCTTGGAGTTCCAATCGGATTTTCTTCTCCACTTTCCGGTCATCAACCACTGAGACTGAAGAGATCTGCTGCCGCAAGCCTTTGGCTGCTGCAAGCCCGGCTTCTGTTGCACCCAAGATGACTGCTTGAGGTCTAGTTTCCTCCTTCCTGAGAGACACTTCCTTGTGTTCCCCCAATTGCCACAGTCCCGATCGAATCAGTCCGAAGGCCAGCGCCATTCCCCTCTCAGGATGATCTTTGAAGGGAAGCATGCAGGTCTCCTTGATGTTGATAAGGGCCACATCTTTTGGATCGAAGCCCCTTTCCCTAAAGAGCCGGTGTTTCAATCTGATCCGTTGGTCGTTACAGGATTCGCAGACGAAATCCAGATGGCAGCAGGTGCAAGAAGCAATCAGGGCCCCATTTAGTGCCTTATCACGAATTGCCTCTTCAATTCGGAGTCCCTTTTCTGGATGGCAGGCAGAAAGCAAGACCTCCACGTGTGCCACACTAGCAGCTTTTTTAACAGGGCTTATCATCCGCTCCATTTGGCCATTCTCGGTTAAGGTTCCATTGCAAGAACAGAGAAAGACACCAATCCTCATGTCTCCGTCACCAAGGGCAACTCTAGGGGGAGGCTGTAGCTTCACAATGGGAGACTCTGACAGCGCGTCCATGGCCGCGACGCGCCCAGCCAACATAGCCTTGGCCCAGGAGGCGGTCTTGCCAAAATTGGGCATGGTGACAAGGCGGGAAGACTCTGGCCTTGTATCCATCTGTGGGCGATCTGCCACAATAATTCGATCAAAGTAAAGGGACTTCAGCGTCCAGGTCCTGTCGTGGCGAATGGCACCCAGTTCACATGCGTCCTGGCATCGAAGACACTCACTGCAGACCCCACACTGAAGACACCTGGATGCCTCCTTAAGGGCCTCTTTGACAGAGAAGGGCCCCACAACTTCATCATTGTCCTTTATCCGCTCAGAGACCGTTCGATGGGGGAGGGGTCTCCGCTTTTGCTTGGGCATCCCTTCCGGAATGGGTGGGTATTCTCCTGGCGGGGACTCAGGTTCATCTTCCAAAACGGCCCCCTCGCCAGGTTTAAGGGCATGAATAATCATCTGGGCCCCCCTGCGTCCAGAGGCCATAGCCTCCACGACCGTGGAGGGTCCGGATACCATATCGCCAGAAGCGTAAATCCCAGGAATATGCGTTTCACCGTTTTTCGCAATCTCTATCTGGTCTGAATCTGCTCTCTTCAGATTCCTTTTGTCACGAAGCGATGGGTCCGCCTCCTTTTGAATAAGGGGGGAGATACCAGGGGTCTGCCCGATGGCCACAATGGCTGTTTCAGCCTCGATGGTGGTGAGCATCGTCTCATCATACTGGGGATTGAAGGCCCCTTTTTTGTCAAATACAGCGGTGCATCGTTTGAATTCTATGGCAGATAGTCTTCTCCCTTTATTGACAAACTGCTTAGGCCCGAGGCCGTTAATGATTTTCACACCCTCCTTGAGGGCTGCGTCTATTTCAAAATCCCATGCAGGCATCTCCCCTCTTTTTTCGAGGCAGACCAGGGAGACCGCTTTGGCACCCGAGCGAACGGCAGCTCGCGCTGCTTCAACAGCCGCATTGCCCCCACCGATAACCACAAGCCTTCCTAAGGGGCTCGGCCTTAACCCATTCCACAAATTTTTTAAGAAGCTGACGCATCCATAAACCTGTTTCAGGTCCTCGCCGGGAATGTTCAGCGGCAGATCTCTTGAAGCGCCAGTAGCAAGCAATATGGCTTTGAAGCCCTGGGCCTTCAGTTTCTTGAGCTCCTTCAAAGAGTGGATGGGCGCGTTAAGCCTTAAATCAATGCCCAAGTCCAAAATCTCTGCGATCTCCGCTTCAAGGATCTCCCTGGGCAGTCGAAAAGGTGCTATGGCCTGCCTCATGAGGCCTCCAGGTTGGGCTTCAGCTTCCATGATCGTGGGTCGAAAACCGGCCTTGGCCAGATCGTGTGCGGCCGTGAGACCGGCGGGTCCTGATCCAATGATGGCCACTCGCGGTCCTCTGGGGAGGGATGCGTTAGGCTCGCTGGTGTTCTTTGGTTTCTTCTTTGCTTCCTCTGCCGCAAACCGCTTCAAGGCACAGATAGCAATGGGCTCATCGATCTCCTGGCGCCGACATTCCGTCTCGCAGGGGTGGTGGCAAATCCGGCCGCAGATCCCAGGGAGTGGGTTCTTGTCTCTAATGAGATCATTC
>JASFIT010000407.1:0-4293 GCA_050122535.1 Desulfobacteraceae bacterium
CTTGGCGTGGTGTGCGAAGTAGCGATCTTCAGTCTCGTCGAACTGAGGTTTCTGTTCCATGTAAAACGTATATACCCCGGGTCTGGCGATCCGATATTCAACCGTCCACCCCGTGTGGCCCATGACATGTGTCCTTTCGAGCAAAAATCGGAGACTCTTTTTCCAACGGCTCATGACCACGCCAAACTGAAAGGGTTTCTCCAGGTCCATACCTTCCCCTTTAAACGGATGAGAGAAGGAGAGCGTCACTTTCACTTCTCTAGGCTCCCCTTGCATGATCATGGTGTCTGAGGGGATCACCATGGCGAAGTGGGCAATGGCATGGCCTTTCCAGCCCCCTAAGAGGATCACAAACAGCCAAAGGAATAGCCATTTCTTCATGAGCTCGTGCCTCCTAAACTAGCTTTGAAGTGAAAACAGGCCAGTAAGCCTCAAAAGGGATTCCCCGTCCCTTTGGCTATGACGGCCTGCCTATGGGTCTCGTTGTGAGCATCGAGCGTCGTGCTCCGCACCTCAATGTCTGGCCTCATTTACCGCGTCATTTCTGTAATGTCAATACGTTCTCTCCTGAGAAAGGGCCAGAAGCAATGATTCAGCGTAGGTCCAGCACCAGATCCCTCATCCTTCAACTTAGTCATTATAGGTAATTATTGGTTAGAATTAGTCTTTAAAGAATATACAGTTTTTTCTATTGACTGATATTTACTTTTAGGCTAATTAGAACTTCAAGACAGTCGAATTGAGTGTGAAGAAAAAAGGAGGCAATTAGAGATGAGAAGAGGATTCATAGGGATGTTTGCGTTGGTTTTTGTTCTCTGCCTGAGCGCGGATAAGGGTCTTGGAGCTGAAAAGATTCTCAAAATGTCCACAACCACGAGCACAGAGAATTCAGGGTTGCTGGATGTTCTGTTGCCACTATTTGAAAAAGAAACGGGTATCAGGGTCAAGGTTTTCGCAAAGGGGACGGGCGCAGCCATCAGAGACGGTATGGACGGGAATGTGGATATTATCTTTGTTCACGCAAAAACCAGAGAAGAGAAGTTTGTGGCCGATGGCTATGGCGCCTACCGATTGGATGTCATGCATAATGACTTTGTGATTATCGGGCCTGCAACCGACTCCGCACGAATCAAAGGGAAGCGTGGGGCGCCCGTGGCGTTAAGAGAAATCGCTCGGGCCAGGGCCAAGTTTGTCTCCAGGGGGGATGACAGTGGGACCCATACGAAGGAACAGGCCCTGTGGAAAGCGAGCGGATTGCGCCTGAAAAACAAGAGCACGACCATTGTTAAAAAGGGTAAGCGACAAAGCCTTTCTTTCTTGCACCCCGAAGGGCTTGGAGAGTGGTACTTTTCCATCGGGCAGGGCATGGGTAAGACCCTGACCTACGCAGAGGAGAAGCGGGCCTATACCCTTGCAGATCGTGGAACATATCTCAAATATAAGTTCGGGAGGGAGCAAGGTCTGGACCTGGAGATCCTATCAGAAGGGGATCCCAAGCTGTTCAATCCCTATGGGATTATTCCTGTTAGTCCAAAGAAATATCCCCACGTCAAATTTGGGATGGCAGATCGCCTTGCCCAATGGTTGGTGTCACCAAAGGCCCAGACGCTGATCGCCAAATACAAGATCCAGGGGCAGCAAGCCTTTTTCCCAGACGCCAAATAGTTTCGATCCAGAAATGGCTCTTTTCCACAATCTCCGCGTCAATCTGCGGAACCCTCTTGTGCGGCGCACCACTTATGTACGCCTCCGCAGAGTTCCTTGATTTCCTTGATCTTGTGAAAAATTGCCTATTTCTGGATTCGAAACTGTATTTTTGTATCAAGGAATGAGAGCTATCTTGAAACCCGGGGGTCGCAAAAGAGGATATGTGAGAAAAACATATGGATTTTCTAATCGATAGCTTTCTTTCAGCGGGGCTGCTCATTTGGTCCATGGACCCTGATTTGTTGGTGATCATCCATGTCTCCTTGAAGGTGAGTTGCACATCGACAATTCTTGCGAGCATCGTGGGAATCCCAGCCGGGTTTTTTATCGCCTTCAAGGAGTTTCGCGGAAAACGATTGCTTATCACCATACTCAATACCCTCCTTGCGTTGCCCACTGTGGTGGTCGGGCTCTTCGTGTACGCCTTTATATCGCGGCGGGGAATTTTTGGGCCCCTTGATCTCCTCTACACCCAGGAGGCCATCATCATTGGCCAGATGATCCTCATTATTCCTATCGTGACCACTTTTACCATTGCGGCCATCAGCCGTATCGATGATCGGTACAGGGAGACCGCCCTCACCCTTGGTGCCAATGCACTTCAGACGGCCTGGGTGATTCTGCGCGAGGCCCGGTTCGGCATTGTGGCCTCGGTCGTCGTCGCCTTTGGAAGGGTCATCGCTGAGGTGGGGATCAGCATGATGCTGGGCGGTAACGCAAAGGGATTCACCCGAACCATGACCACTGCTATGGCCCTCGAATATGACAAGGGTGAGTTCGTCTTGAGTGTCGCCCTCGGGATCGTGCTTCTGGTTGTGAGCTTCACGGTAAATATCTTTTTCAACTACTTTCAGGGAAAAGCGAGAGTCTAACAGTCATGCTCTATGAGCTCTATAATCTGAGAAAGATCTATGATGGACGCCCCGTCCTGGACTTGGAAAACCTTTCCCTTGAAAAAGGTAAGGTGCTCGGACTCCTGGGGCCCAATGGTGCTGGAAAGACCACGCTTTTACAGATTCTTGGATTTCTCTTGGATCCCAGCGCTGGTGACCTGCGTTTTGAAAATAAAAGCGTGGATTTCGCGGGTGCCAGCTTGATGGCGTTGCGACGAAGGGTTGTGCTCGTTCAACAACAACCCATCCTGTTCACCTCAACGGTATCAAAGAATGTAGAGTTTCCCCTGAAGATCCGTGATATACCGAAAGAAAGGCGGAACAGGGTTGTAGAGGAACTGCTGGACCTTGTGGGAATGGGTGCATTCAGGGCTGCAAGGGCCCACAAGCTCTCAGGGGGTGAGACCCAACGCGTGGCCATGGCGCGGGCCCTTGCCTGTTCTCCTGAGGTCATTCTCCTTGACGAACCCACAGCCAACGTGGATGTGGAAAACCAGATTACCATCGAGCGCATCATTCAGGAAATTAACGGGTCAAAGGGGATTTCTGTGATTTTTACCACGCACAATATGGTCCAGGCCTCCAGGCTGGCAGATGAGACCATTTTCCTGTTTGAAGGAAAGGTAGCCCGTTCCATCTACGAAAATATTTTCAGCGGTCGCATAGAAACGGGTGAAAAGGGTTCCAAATACTGTGTGATTCAGAATGGGCTAAGGCTATTGGTCAAATCTGAAAAGTCGGGTACGAACCGGATATCCATAGATCCGAGCGCAGTTCAGATCAGTCCGAGTGGGAGCGACGCTTCGGAAGAGAACACCTTCAAGGGAAAGCTCATTCAGCTCACAGACGAACAGGATCGGGTACGCGCCCTGGTGGACGTGGGGATACCGCTGAGTGTTTTGATCCCCAAGGGGGTTTTCAGGAGACAGCCGCTGGGCATGGGAGAGGAGGTATGGGTCACCTGTCCAGTAGAAAGCATTGAGGTTTTTTGAGCCACTATGGAGCATTCTGAAGATTTCCCTCCTCTGGCGGACACGTTTATTCCTCCACCATGGAAGACTGTGTCGCAACTGGAGAGAATTGTCATTCCGGCCGAGGTCGGCCATGTTGGGCGAGACGCGCGGTTCGACGGGCTCACCGCCCTGAGCGAAGTCGAAGGGGAATCCAGGAAAATAGGTGAGAATCAAATGATTCTGGATTCCGGCTCGCTTCCCGCTCCGCGGGACTTGGCCGGAATGACGAATTGCGACGCAGACTCTCGAAGCGGAGGAGGTACAAATGAAAAGAGAGGTCTAGAGAGTCATGGAAGAACAGAAAAACTTTCTCAGCACAAAAGAGGTGGCAGAGCTTCTCGATGTCAATGAGAAGATGATTTACTCCCTTGTCTCAGAGAAGGGCCTTCCGGCGACCAAGGTCACAGGTAAATGGCTCTTCCCTCGCAGGCTGGTAGAACAGTGGCTGGAAAGCCATATCATCAACTACCCCAGATCAGCCCATCTTCCCTCGTCGCACGGATTGCTCATATTGGTTGGAAGCCATGACATTCTACTGGAGAAGACCATGGCAATTTTCAATCGACTCTATCCCGATCAGATGGCCGTCTTTGGAAACGTGGGCAGCTTGGGGGGGCTTCAGGCACTGGCTCGTGGCCTTTGCCATATGGCATCCAGCCACCTCTTGCAGGAGGATGAAC
>JASFIT010000408.1:0-4260 GCA_050122535.1 Desulfobacteraceae bacterium
TCAGGGTATACCCTCAACACACACCATCGATGCGGAGAACTGCCGTCAATTGCAGGGCAAGAAATGTGGCATCTGCAAGAAGACCTGTCAGGCTGACGCGGTCAATTTTGAGCAGGAAGACAGGATCGTGGAACTCAGTGTGGGGGCCATCATCGTTGCTTCAGGCTATGAGGTGTTCGATGCCTCACGAGTTCCTGAGTATAGGTACCGGGACATCCCAAACGTGATTACGGCCCTCGAGTTTGAAAGGCTCTTAAGTGCCAGTGGGCCCACGGGCGGTCACCTGGATCGCCCATCAGACATGGCTGCCAAGGCGGAGATAGCAGCCCTGGAAAAGAAGGCAAAGAAGGCCAGGAAGAGCTTGGATAAATTCGAAGAGAAGTTTAGCGAAAGCTCCTCAGAATTTTTCAAGCGGTATGAGGGCGGAGAATATGAAGGGGACGAAGATCGGAAGAAATGGGCAGACAGATACACGCAATATTTGGCCGTCGCAGAACCGCTGGAGGCCTTAAAAGAGAAGGCAAAAGGATTCACCGTGGCCAAGAAGCTCGCCTTTATACAATGTGTGGGCTCCCGTGATCTGCGGTTCTATCCTTTCTGCTCGGGGTATTGTTGCATGCACTCCATTAAGGAGGCGGTCATTGCCTACGAGCATGAGCCAGAGACCCGATCCGTCATCTTTGGCATGGATATTCGAGCTGTGGGAAAAGGATTTGAAGAATACAAGATTCGAGGCGGCAATCAGGCAGGCATCAGCTATGTCCGGGGTCGGGTCGCCGAGATTACGGAGGGGCCCGATAGGAATCCTGTGCTCACCTATGAGGACACCCGGGAAAGGGTGGTCAAGAGTGAGGCATTTGACCTGGTGATATTGGCCACGGCCTGCGTGCCCAGTAAAGGGATATCGGCGTTGGCGGAGATTCTGGGCATAGAACTGGATGAGTTTGGGTTCTATAAAACCGATACGTCACAACCCATGGATACCACACGGCCAGGCATTTTTACCTGCGGTTGTGCCCACAGCCCCATGGATATCCCTGAATCCGTAGCCCAGGCCAGCGGCGCGGCGGCGCGTGCAGCGCAAATCCTCCTGGAATCTGAGATGCGCAAGGCATCATGAGGGAATCTGGCAATATGAATGAAAAAGAAAAAAAGGAGGCACCGGAAGAGAAACGAATCGGCGTGTTCATTTGCGATTGTGGCTCAAACATTGCGGGACACTTAGACTGCAAGGCCGTGACCGAGTACGCGGCCAAACTTCCTGACGTGGTCTTTGCCAAGGAAAATCTCTACACCTGTTCAGAAGCGGGAATCGCAGAAATTCAGCAGGCCATCAAGGAGCACAAACTGAACAGGGTGCTGGTTGCCTCCTGCTCTCCCCGCACGCACCAACCCCTTTTTCAGAGTTCGTGCGCTCAGGCAGGAATGAACCCCTATCTCTTTGAGATGGCCAATATTCGTGATCAGTGCTCTTGGGTCCATATGCAGGAGAGGGAACATGCCACTGAGAAGGCCAAAGATCTGGTACGAATGGGCGTAGCCAAAGCTGCATTCCTAGAGCCCCAAAAGGATATTGAGGCGCCTCTTGTTCCCAAGGTCCTTGTGATTGGTAGTGGCGTGGCAGGACTCTCTGCAACGGAGAGTTTGGCGGGCATGGGGCTGGAGGTGATTCTGGTGGAGAAAGAGGATCAACTGGGTGGACTTTTGAACCAGATTCACCACTTGGCACCAGATGGAGATCAGGCAGAAGAGCGTCTCTCCAATCTCGTAGATACCGTCAAGTCCAAATCCAATGTGACGATCCATGTGGGATCCCAGGTGGAATCGGTTGCAGGATATATCGGAAATTATGAGGTTGCCATTCGACCAAGAGAGGGCGAGACCTTAAAAGAGAAGGTGGGCTGCATTGTGGTGGCCGTTGGAGCCGTTCCCCTTGAGCCTGAAGGACTGTATGGCTATGACGGAAAAAGGGTCATTACGCAGATGGAATTGGAGAGGCAGCTAAAAAGGGGAGAATTTAAGGCGAACAATGTGGTGATGATCCAATGCGTAGGGGCCCGATGCCCTGAACGGGAATACTGCTCCAGAATCTGTTGCATGACAGCGGTGAAAAACGCCATGTTGATAAAGGAGCAGAACCCGGATGCCCAGGTTCATATTCTGTATCGAGACATGCAGATGTATGGCACCAAAAAGGAACGCATGTTATGGGATGCCAGGGGTGAGGGGGTGAGGTTCGAAGTGTATGAAGCGGATCGACCCCCGGAAGTGGGAGATGGGATCGTCACATTTGAGCAACCCTTGATGGGGGAAATACGGGAGCTCCCCTACGACGTGGTGGTCTTGTCCACGCCTTTGGTAGCGCGTGAGGAAGCCCCACTGCTTTCACAACTTCTGAGGGTCCCCATGGACCAGAATCGTTTTTTCATGGAGGCCCACGTCAAGCTGAGGCCCCTGGATTTTGCAACGGATGGTGTTTTCGTCTGCGGGTCGGCCCGGTATCCGGCCACTGTTGAGGAGGCTCGATCCCAGGGCATGGGTGTTGCCGCCAGGATTGGAACGGTCCTTTTCAAAGACAGACTGGTTACCAGTGCCATCGTGGCGGAGATTAATCCGGAGACGTGCGTGGGGTGCCAAGGGTGTATGGAAATGTGCCCGTATGGGGCTATCGTCTATGTCCCGGAAAAAGAGATATGCGAGGTCAACACGATCCTCTGCAAGGGCTGTGGATGTTGTGCTGCCACTTGCCCGTCACAGAGTGCGCTGCTAAAGGGATTTAAACCAGAACAACTCTTGGCTCAGATCAGGGCCATGTAGACTGGATGCTAGATGCAAGATACTGGATGCTAGATGCTGGATACTGGATGCTGGATACTGGACAGGTGAGACGAATCAGTTTTGTACAGTATAGACGAACAACGGACAACAGACCAGGGACAACAAACAAAGAAAAATAGGATAAATTATGCCTGAAGCTGATTTTGAACCCAAGGTTATAAGTTTTCTATGCACGTGGTGAGCATACGCCGCTGCTGACCTGGCTGGGGTCAGTCGTTTGCAGTACCCGTCCAATATCCGGGTCGTACGGGTGATGTGCTCTGCCAGTGTTTCCCCTCACCACATCCTGCTTGCCTTTCAGCAAGGCGCAGACGGTGTCTTTGTGGGTGGGTGACACCTGGGGGATTGCCATTACCTGTATGGTAATTACGCGACAGATAGGCGGGTCAAATTTATGAGACAGCTTTTGTCCTTCAGTGGGATCGAGGGAGAGCGTCTACGATGTAAGTGGGTATCTTCTGCCGAAGGGCCAGAATTCGCTGCAGAAATGAAAGATTTTGTGGAGGAGCTTCGTGACTTGGGCCCCTCTCCCCTGAGAAAAACGGAAAGCGGACGAGAGGCGGCATAAGGTTGCTATGAATTTTGAAGGTGTTCAAGCGTGGAAAACGTAAAGGAAAAAGTAAAGGAACTATTGGGATCAGGGAAGATAAAGGGCTTCATGGGCCTTTGCAAAAAGAACGGCCACATTGGCCCTCACCTGTTCTGCGATGACAAGGATCTGGACAACATGGTCATAGGGGACTTGGAGGGACCGGGAGACGCCCGATATCCCCTCAACAAGCAACTCATACACCTGGCCCGCTGCTATCCTGAGGAGACCTTTGGTGTGCTGGTGCGTGGGTGTGACGAACGCGGCCTGAAGGCCCTCTTTGTTTGGAAACAATTAAGGCCTGAGAAGGTGGTTCCTGTGGGCATCGCCTGCCCACTGGAACTGGCCGAAGCATGTGAATGCCTTAAACCCTACCCAGACGAATTTGTGGTAGGGGAAAAGGTGGAAGGGCGCACACAAGATTCGGTCGCTGAGATTGATAATCTTGATCTGAAAGGACGGTTTGCGCACTGGATAAAAGAGTTTGACAAGTGCGTCAAATGTTACGGGTGCCGGGACATCTGTCCCATGTGCTTCTGCAAAGAGTGTAGCCTGGAGACGGATGCCCTGATTCATACGGGGGAGCTTCCACCGGAAAACCCCATTTTCCACCTGACCCGTGCTGTGCATATGGCTGGCCGGTGTATTGATTGCGGCCTTTGCAACGAAGCCTGTCCTGCGGACATCCCCCTGAGGACCCTATACAAGAAAGTAGCGGATATTCTGGATGATGAATTCCACTACCGAACAGGATATGCAACTGACGAGAAATCCCCGTTGAATATTCTGGGCGAAGCGCCTGAAGAATAGATGAGAAAAAGATTTACGAATGG
>JASFIT010000409.1:0-4232 GCA_050122535.1 Desulfobacteraceae bacterium
AGCTTAAGATATAGCTCGACGATTTGATTGCGCAAGGTGGGGTCATCGGTAAACGCCTCTCCCATGGCCTGCGCATTGGCCAGATTAGACTCAATCAGCACCCCGTTCACATCAAATATGCATATAGGCGTTTTGGATAAATCCATCACTGAACCGTGACCAAATCTGATCTGGCTTGGCTACTTTTGCCTGATCCCACCATCAAAGTCTCTCTCCAGCTCCTGCAGATAGTTTAGCCTTTCTGCGATGTCAGGGTGGGAGGAAAGCAGAGATGGGCCTGGGAACTTGGGCCTACTTTCTGAGAGGCGCAACAAGATGTCTTGGTAAGGTTTGGTGGTCCATCCCTTCTGAATCAAATAGAGCGCAGCTGCCTCGTCTGCTTCTTTCTCGAATTTTCGTGAGTAGCCTGATTGGGCCAGGATTGTGGGCAATGAAGCCGCCGCAGATGTGATGGAGGCCACATCACCTACCAAAGCGGCCACCAAGAGGAAAACGCCGGCGTTCTGAAGGATACTGCGCAGACCGTGGCGCTTTTCCACATGAGCCATCTCGTGAACAAGAACGCCCACCAACTCCACGTCGTCCTCTGCCAGTTCAACCAGTTCGTCTGTAGCCACAATGAGCCCAGAGGGTAGAGCAAATGCATTTGGGCCCAGCAAGGGGCTTTTGCGAAATTCGATGCGATAAGGCAAATCGGCGTTAACTTCGCCTTTGAGCTTTTGAAATATCTCCTTTAATCTCTCAACTTCTTCCGCAGCAAGTTCTGATGGGGCAAGAAACCTCTTATCGAGTACTTCTAAGGTTTCGCGGCTAATCTCTTCTGTCAGGCTTGGAGGGATCGAATCGGCAGCTTTTTTGGCGAAAAAGGGAATGCCGTAACCGATGAAAGACCAGATACAGATGATCAGGCCCGCCACACAGCAGGTCACCGTTTTCCAACGGCTCTCCAAGTAATGGACAACGCGCATGCCCAGGTTTTGGCCCATTCGGCTTTCCAGGGCCGCGATGGCCCCCAGATCGTCAGTTTCGCATCGTGTGCCACCCGGCAGAATAATAGAGCGACGGGCCTTCCCGAGGGGTGGCGTGATGACACTATCCTGAAGCCGCACATCCAATTGCAGGCCACCGTCTTCAGAGCGTACTCGAAGAAATTCCTCATCAAAGAAAACCTCCACAGAGTGCGCTTTGGAGGTTTTGCCATCGAAATAAGTGCCAGAGAACTTGATCATAACCCGATTTCGAGGTCAAAGAAGTCTGTGGCTGTGTCGCCCACAGCGCCCACCTCTTCGTCAGGGGCTGCAGCGAACGCATCCAGACTACGGTACGTTTTCACGGCTAGGTTGTCGAGTATGTAACGGGTCCGACGCACCTTTGCCCAAGGAATGAGAAAGCCGAGGGAGAATAGGATCGCAAATATATTTGTGAACCGGATCCAGAACAATCGTCTCGCCATCAGTGTGCTCTCGAAGCGAAGCCAGCCTATGTGAGTCTGAGCCCAACAATAGTTCGTTATTCGAGCCTGTATGTATTGTTGAACCAACGTGAAGACGACGAGGAAAACAACATACACAACAAGTATCATTATCACAAATGAAATACCCGCCCCTGGCAATCCTGGTGCGGAGGCGCCCCCGGATATTGCTAGGTTTGTGATGCTACTAGCGATTCCCGCTAGAACTATTAGTGCCAATATCATAAGGCCAGCTAAAACGTAAACTTTGTAAAAGGGGCCAGGTTGGCCGCCAAAAGAATTTCTGGATGTTCCGAAGGCAAAATTCTCAAAAAAATACTTCTTCCGGCGGAGGGCCCAATAGGGAACTATTATGCCTAGTGTCAGAGGAATGAGCAGGGGAACCAAGAAGTATGTTTTGTAGCTTTCTCCGAGCGTTCCGACAAATCGAAATCGTATGTTCCTGTAAGCTGAGTTGCGAGCGTAAAACCGCAGAGACTTGTAAATCAGAAACGGAACGACCAGGTAGAAAGCCAGAATCACAAATGAGGTGAAAGCGGGATTCAGAAAATCTACAAGCGCGTAAAGTATGAGTCCCCCAGCGATTATAAGGTTCCCTTTTAGTATTGCGATCGGGTTCGCTGTGTATTCAAACGGGTGGTCGGCAAGCATGGTTTGACCATAGAAGTATCGGCGCGTGCGGACTTTCGCCCAGGCGGCGTAGATCCCAAGTGTAATGATGGTCAGGAATATATTGACGATCCAGATCCTGAAGTATTCCCCTGCAGAGCCAGTGAACTCTAGCTTGTGATGCTCTGGTTCCAAAGAGATGTCGGGCTCTCCCGTTGCTGAGGGGGTTTTAGTGGGGAATCGTGCCTCTTTCTGAGCTTGTTCTGGATCGATTAGACTCCCACATTTAGGGCAGAGAAGGACTTTTCCTCCCTCATCGCTCTCTTGTATGAGAGAACCGCAATCGGGACAAAAGAGCCTTTCCATTTGCCGCCCTCCTTTTTTGATTTGTCTTCGGTTTTTTTGAAAAGCAGAAAGCGTATGAAATGTAGGGCAGGCTTCCAGATTCAGATCAGGAAAAGATCCTGTTTTCTATAGAGGCTGTCGGAAAACGCCCATCTGCTGCGTTACCCTCATCCCTCGTCACTGCGGCGTACTTTTATGTAAGCCTCATTCCTCGAGATTTCGGAAGCCTTGCATTTGGACATTTTCCATCAGCCTCTCAGAACCCGGTTTTTCGACAATCACAAAGCCAGAATGAACTTTCTATGACGAGATCTAAATAATTTTCAATGAATTTTACTAAAAATAAATGAAAAGGATATAAAAGGCAAGCAAAAATTATGAGATCACAACCGGCGTTCTATCACGATCGTTGAGAGAGCCAGAGGGTGAGGAGAATAGAAAACAGATCATTCATCATTTCAAAGGCTGGCATGGCATTTTCCAGTGATACAGACTGGATTGAAGGGTAGGGGTGTTTTGCTAGGTTGGACTTGTCAAAAACAGAAGCTTGATCTTTTATCCGATGATTGTATATACATTTATTTGCCCAGACCTAAACAGGGTGGATATTACGAATATTGTGCGATATTATCCATCAGTTATCTAAGGGGGAGTGTCATTTGTCACTGGCGATTTCGCCGGTCAGGTTATCAACGATTATTGGGCTCTCAAAGTATGTAATAAATGGTTCTGAACCATACTTCTCGACGATGAATTCCTTCCAGTCATCCGTATAGACCTGTTCCGCATCTTCCCGGGATTTCCAGAGGTACACACCTCCTGCGGTCCCTCCATCTTCTGAGAGAATGTAATATTTGCGAATGAGTCCTTGAAGATCTCTGTATCTGGGTGCTGTAGTTGAAAAGATTTCCTGTGCCTTATCGCGGGTCATCGGTTTCGGGAGCTTGAACTGAACAAGTGCTGTAATCATGATTTTTCCCTCCTTGGTTGCCCTGCATCTAAAAGCGGCAAATAGGCGGTTCGCCCAAACATCTCGCTTCGGCGTGGGCTCCAACGGAGCCCGGGTTGCGCAGGCGGGCCGGAGCAAATTATTTTCAAGCAAAATAGCTATAGCAGGATTTCCGCTGGAAATCCACGAGTACCAAGTTTTTCGATGTCAAAACCAACTTTCTCAGACTTATTCTAGAATATTTTGAGCAAATATCTTCGAATATAAAAAAAAGAAACAAAAGAACTTAAAGAAGTATCAAGTGCCGTGGCTGGAATCTCAGATAAAGAAATCTCCCATATTCAATATGGCAATCAAATCAACAATCTATTGACCCGGAGAGAGAATTGCGGTATTCAGGGCAGTCGGGAGCGGAATTAGTTTGGTTGGGTCTATCTAAGCCAATTGAAACTCAAATGAAAGGTTTGGAACGTATGTCTAGATTCTCATTTGTCATGCTCGTTATGCTAGCCCTCCTTTTTTCGGTGCAGTCGAGTTGGGCACAAAAGTCTTATGTGACCGATTCTCTTAGGATTACACTCCGCACGGGGCCGAGCGTGGATAATAAGATCATTACCATGCTTCCCTCGGGTCAGGCTGTGGACGTCCTCGAGACAAGCGGTGAGTGGAGCCGAGTTCAAATCCTGGAGGGAGAAGAGATTACCCAAGAAGGCTGGGTGTTGAGCCGATTCTTGATGACTCGTCTCCCGTGGGAAGTGCGCGCGGGTGTATTGACCCAAGAGAACAGCAGGCTGAAGGAAAAGCTGACCACTGTGGAAAAGGAGCTGAGTGAGACGACTCGCCTGAGCAGAGAACTTG
>JASFIT010000410.1:0-4207 GCA_050122535.1 Desulfobacteraceae bacterium
TCTCCCCGTAGAGGAACTGCGGATAGATATCATTGAACCAGGCTCTGCAGGTATCTTTGGACTCGTCAGGAGTAAAAATGCCAAGATCAAAGTCACTGTTAAGAAGGAACTGACTGCGGAAGCAAGCGCGGAAGCAAGCGCGGAAGCAAGTGCGGGAGCAAGTGCGGGAGCAGGCATGGAGGTGGGCACTGAAGCAACTCTTGACGCGGACACGGAAGTAAGTGCAGAAGCAAGTCCAGACGTGGGCTCAGATGACGAAATCGGATTGGCCCTGGCAAAAGAGACTCTAGAAAATATCCTTGCCCTCATCCCTGTTGAGACGAGCGTTATTGCGGACCAAATTGATGGCAATATTGCCCTGAATATCGAAGGCGACACATCAGGTCTTTTGATCGGGCGAAAGGGAAAGACCCTCGATGCCTTGCAGTTCATAGTGAATAGGATTGTGAACAAAACACTGGACAGAAGGACCAGAGTTGTTGTCGACTCGGAAAATTACCGCCAAAGGCGAAGAGACTCCTTGACGCAAATGGCCCTCAGGATGGGGGATAAAGCAAAAAGAATCGGAAAGCCCGTGACCACCAATCCCTTGAATCCCCGAGAAAGACGGATCATTCACCTTGCACTCAAGGAGGATGGCAGACTCCATACGAAGAGCAAGGGCGAGGGGCTTCTAAAGAAAGTTGTTATTTCCCCCAAAAGGTAAGTGTAAGGAAGTGCCTAAAATGATCTAAAGTGACTAAAATACCTAAAGTTAGAAAGCGGAGCCGATGACGATAAGAATTTTTCAACTTTAGCTCACTTTAGACACTTTAGGCACTTTAGTTCACTTGTGTTTTATGAGGAATGAGCAAAACAAAGATACCATCGCTGCCGTAGCTACACCCATAGGTCAAGCAGGGATTGGCATTGTCCGCCTATCTGGCCAACGCGCCGGAGAAATCGCTGAGAAGATATTTCGACCTAAGAGACCCACCAAAGGACTTCAAAGCCACCACTTGTACCTGGGGGACCTCATTGATCCCTCCTCTGAGCAAATGATAGATGAGGTTCTTCTCTCCTATATGAAAACCCCTTATTCCTACACCCGAGAAGACGTTGTCGAAATAAACTCCCACAGCGGCTACCTCCTCCTTTCCACCATTCTGCAGATTGTCCTCAATGAGGGTGCCCGACTTGCGAAGCCAGGAGAATTCACATTTAGAGCCTTCATCAATGGTCGTATAGACCTAACCCAAGCCGAAGCCATCGTGGATCTCATCAATTCGAAATCTGAGAGAGGCCTACAGCTAGCCTCAGAGCAAATAAGAGGAGAATTCAGGGCAGAAATTGAAGGGCTGCGAAAGAAAGTGGTGGAAATCTTGGCACATACGGAAGTGGCCATTGATTTCCCTGAAGAGGAGTATGGAGACATATCCCGGGCAGAGGCGGCCCAGTGGATAGCGAAGGACCTTGTGGAACCCGTTGAGGATATCATGGCCGCCCACGCGCAAAGGAAGATATGGATGGATGGTATCAACACCGTCATCGTGGGGCGTGTAAATGCGGGAAAGTCGAGCCTTTTGAATCGCCTTCTGAACGAACCCCGTGCCATCGTCACACCTATACCAGGGACAACAAGAGATATTATCGAATCCACAATTAACATCGAGGGGATACCCATCCGGTTAATGGATACAGCTGGTTTCAGAAAAGTGAAGGGTGAAGTGGAAAAGATTGGAATCAATCTAACCAAAGAAAAACTGGCCAGTGCCGATCTCTCCCTGATCGTCATAGACCAGAGCCGCCCCTTAAATCAGGATGACCTGAATATCATCGCCCAGGCTGAAAAGAAGAAGAGTCTAATCCTGATCAACAAGGTTGACCTTGCAACAAGGGTGAGTGAGGATGAGTTGGATGCTGTCTTAGACGGCATGCGGGTGGTAAAAATATCTGCTCTGACAGGAGAGGGAATTGATGGGCTGCGCAAGGCGATCCGTGATCACATTATAACGGCTGATGTGGATTCAACGTCTTCTCGTCTCGCGCCTAATCTGAGACACAGGGCAGCCCTTACGGATGCTTTCAAGTATTTCAGCAATGCCTCTGGCAATATGAGAGAGGGTCTCCCTCTGGAAGTCATTGCCCTGGATCTCAACAGTGGCCTGGAGGCCCTTGGCGAGATCATAGGGGAAACCACCAATGACGAAATCATTGATAAGATCTTCAGTGAATTCTGTCTCGGCAAATAAGAGAGTGTTTGGTGGGAGGGTCAGCAGGGGGCCACTTTCTTCTCAAAATAGTCCCTGACCTGCTTTATAGCACAGTACTTACCGCACATGGTGCAAACATCACCCTCACTGGGCGGGTTCTCTTCCCTTAGTTTTCTCGCCTTTCTCGGGTCAATGGCTAGTTCCAACTGAGTGTCCCAGTCCAGATTCTTTCTTGCCTCAGACATCTTCCTGTCTCTCTCCATGGCGAGTTTATTTCCACGAGCAATATCAGCCGCATGGGCTGCAATCTTTGTCACGACAACGCCTTCTCTCACATCCTCCACGCCCGGTAGACAGAGATGCTCCGTCGGGGTCACATAGCATAGAAAGTCGGCTCCAGCCTCTCCAGCCACAGCCCCCCCTATGGCACAGGCCACATGATCATGACCAGCGGCCACATCGGTGACCAGCGGTCCCAACACATAAAAAGGGGCATTATGGCACAACTGTTTTTGCAGCAAGACATTCGCTTTTATCTGGTTCAAAGGGACATGGCCAGGTCCCTCAATCATAACCTGTACATCTTTTTCCCAGGCCAATTTGGTCAGTTCCCCAAGGGTCATCAGTTCATGGATCTGTGCTCTGTCCGTGGCATCTGCCAGACACCCCGGTCTTAAGCCATCTCCAAGACTGAGGGTTACGTCATATGCTTTTGCGATGGACAAAAGCCTATCATAATATTCATAAAGGGGGTTCTCTTTGTCATTGTGCAACATCCAGGTGGTCAAGAAGGATCCCCCTCGGCTCACAATATCTGTTACGCGACCCTGCCTCTTCAACTGCTCCAGGGCTGCCATAGTCAGTCCGCAGTGAACGGTTATGAAATCAACTCCATCGGCAACCTGCTTTTCAATGATCTGAAATATGTCGTCCACGGTTAGGTGAATCAATCCTCCCCGTTCCTCGCCCCACTCCACTACCGCCTGATAGATGGGAACGGTCCCCACCGGAACTTTTGATGCCTCTAGAATTTTTCGGCGGCATAAGTCAATATCACCACCTGTGGACAGATCCATGACCGTATCCGCGCCTGCCTCAGTGGCCACCTCTAATTTACTCAGTTCCTCCTCAAGTATGGCTCTGTCCGAAGAGGTCCCTATGTTCGCGTTCACTTTGATGAGCAATCCTTCTCCGATACCACAAGGCGCCAGGCCCTTATGATTTACATTGGCAGGAATGACCACCCTTCCTTGGGCGACTCTATCCCGGAGTGCCACCACATCCACTTGCTCTTTTGCAGCAACCATTTCCATCTCCGGGGTGGTGATACCTGCTCTTGCTTTTGCTAACTGCGTCATACGTTTACCTATTCCTCAATGGCAAAATGATTAGGCTATTGTGAGCCATTATGATCAGTTCGTCAAATCACTCCTCATCCCGGTCGCACAGCCCCTGCGCCCTTTCCGCAGGCATAAGCTCTCTCTATGGCGCGTCGGGTGAATTCATGGGCAAGTTGTGTGGCCCTTTTCAGATCATCTTCTAAAGCGAGAAAGGTTGCAAGGGCCGTGGAAAACACGCACCCACTTCCATGGGTATGCCCAACACTTAGCTTTGAGCCGGAGAAATAATGGATGTCCCTGCCATCATAAAGCACATCCACACATTCCCCCTTCAAGTGCCCTCCCGTAACCACCACATCCGGTCCCAAGCCCTTGATCGCTTTTGATGCCTCTTCCATCTCTTTTAAGTTCCTCACCCTTCTGCCTGTCAAAATCTCCGCCTCATCCAAATTGGGCGTAACAACGCTAGCCAAAGGTAATAAGGTTTCTTTTAAAAGAGGGATTGCAGCAGCATCCAGTAACCTGCGCCCCGTTGATGCCCTCAAGACAGGGTCTACCACTAGACGGGGCATACCATACTTCTTGATCGATCTAGCAACTTCCTTAATAGCTGCGGCCGTCAACAACATCCCAATCTTTGTCCCGTCAGGACGTATATCCTCAAAAACGGACTCA
>JASFIT010000411.1:0-4207 GCA_050122535.1 Desulfobacteraceae bacterium
TCGGTTGCCAGCCCGTCCCAGGTCGCCGACCGTATAAACCGGTTCGACAAGGTCATTCCGTTAATCTCGCTCTGCTCAAATAACTCACTCACTTTATCCCTCTTTGGCCAAATACCTATTCTTTGCTCTTTACATATTCCCGTTGTTTTTCGCTATCCTGCCCCTCCGATCCCGAATCTCACAGCGTAGGCAAGAGTGGGTGAGTGGCGAGAGGAAGACGTACCTAATTCAGGCTATTCTCTAAAACGTGGGCTTTTTCCAAGTACACCGATTCTCTCCTAGAATCGCCCAGTTCTTTATAGCATGTTGCCACATGATAGAGTGCGTCTTTTGAATCGGGGAATTTTAGAAAGTGCCCAAGGGCTGTGTCATAGTCTCCTAGATTCATATAACTCAATCCGATACAGATGTTCAGGTCTATGCTTTCAGGGAAGACTTCAAGCCCTTCCGAGAGAACCTCAATGGCTTCTCTAAAATTCCGACTCTTCTGTTTAATAATTCCCAATCCCAAGTAGGCTCGGTGATTGGGATAATAGTCCAATGATTTCCTGTACAGTTTTTCAGCAATTATATCCCTGTTCCTTATCACATCGATCTTTGAGTAATCACCATGACTAAAGGTCATGGCGAGTCTTGAACAGAAATCTGCATGCATCTCATACATGTCTTCTCTGTCGACAAGACGAATGGCGCCAACGAACTTGTGGATGTTTTCATAGTAGTCGGTTCTCAGCTTCTTGCCAAAGGCCAAAATCAGTTCTTCTGACAGATTGGGATCTGTCTCAAAATACATAATCCCTTCTATCTTGTCTAACCAGACATCATCGGTCACATGGGATCGTTTTTGCAAGTCAGTGTAAAGCTGGGTACCGGGAAATATATCAAGGATGTAAACGATCATACTCAGAGGCTTAATTTCATGTATGAGATTCAGAGTTTCTTGTATGGTATCCCATGTTTCTCCAGGGGCACCATATATGAAATAGGCCCTCGACAGAATGCCGTATTGAACGGTCAGGGTAAAAGCCTTCTTGATCTGTGCGGTCTTGATCTTTTTGTTCAATATAGCTCTAATTTTCTCGGATCCGCTCTCCACACCATAGCTTATCTGGATGCAACCTGCTCTTCGCATCCAGGACAAGATTTCTTCATCCACATGATCGACCCGAGAGATGGCAACCCAGGTGATCTTGAGATTCTTTTGAATAATTCCCTTGCAGATTTCGATGACGCGCTTTTTGTCCGCGGTAAATGTGTCATCGGAAATGTAGAAAAAGGTGATCCCCTTCTCATAAAGCATTTCCAGTTCTTCTACAAAGTTTTCTGGAGAGCGGAATCTTATGTTGTGTCCCCAGAATTCAGGTGATCCACAGAAGGTGCAATTCCACGCACAGCCCCGTGTTGAAGAGAGGTGCTGATACGCAAAGTATTTGGCTGGAATGGGCAGTTTATCAAGATCAGGCTGGAGATCAGCTTTTTCTGGCTTTAAAACTTTACCATTCTCCCTAAAGGCTATGCCTTTGATATTTTGGGGAGGTTTTGTATCTCCCTCCTCAATCCATTTGATTAGATTCAGTAAGGTGTAGTCCCCTTCACCGATCACCACGAAGTCTATTTCTGGAAAATGCTTCAGAAGGTGCTCCCATAAGAGACTGGCGCCAATTCCTCCGAAAACAATCTTCACCTCCGGGTTCAGTTGTTTGGCAATCTGAGCAATCTCTATCCCGCCCCAGCGGTTTGCATGAAGGATGGAAAACCCTATGACATCTGGCCTCCTGTCAGTGAGGACTTCTTCGATTTTCTCAGGCGTTTTATTGATGGCATGCCAATTTAGTATCTCAACCTCATAGTTATTTTCCCTCAAGACAGCGCCCACATAGTAAATGCCTATGGGCGGCACTGTAATATCCTCAATCTGAATCCGCTCTTCGATGAAATATGGATAAATCAATAAGATCTTCATGGCCTGAAGTTTTGCGCGAATGAGTTTTGATCAGCACGACTCGAACCATATGGTAGAAGTGACATATTTGACAATGTCAAATGTCAAAGTCCAAATTCCAAATAAAGAATCGCAGATTCAACGGCCGTTTGCATGGCGTTTTTGGCATTTGGATTTTGGATTTATTTTGACATTGGGATTTTGGCATTTGGAATTAATGAACTCGTTTCGGCCCGGCCAAAGTCTCAGACTGTCTCACTCCACAACATTCTTCTGTAAGAGACCCTCTATCTCTTCTTTCGTGTATCCCAGTTCCTCCAGGATCTCTTGGGTTTCAGATCCCCTGGGTGTGCCAGGTCTCTCAATACTCCCAGGGGTCCTGGAAAGCCGTGGGGCAGGGGCCGGCTGGGAGACACCATCCACTTCAACAAGAAGATCTCTCTCTTTGTTATGGCGATGGTTATCCACCTCATCCATATTCAATATGGGGGCGACACATGCATCTTTACCATCAAAGATGGCTGCCCACTCATCCCGAGTTTTTGTCTTAAACACTTCAGCGAAGCGTTCCCGCATTTCCGGCCATCTCCCCATATCATGCTGAGAGGGAAGCGCGGATGGATCAATGTCAAGCCCATCCAACAGCTCCTCATAGAACCGTGCCTCTATAGCGCCCACAGACATGAACCTGCCATCCGCCGTTTCATAGGTCTGGTAGAAGGGCGCGCCGCTATCCAGCACATTGGTTCCAATATCGAGGGTCATAAGATGATTGCCCAAGAGGCCCCAAAAAAAAGTGGAGATGTTGGTGGCCCCATCAACCATGGCTGCATCCACGACCTGCCCCTTCCCAGAACTGTTCCTCTCTATCAAAGCGAGTAAGATACCCATGGCGCAAAGCATGCCACCGCCTGCGAAATCTCCCAGGAGGTTGCAGGGAGGAAGCGGCTTTTCCCCTTTTCTTCGAAACATTGAAAGGGACCCTGAAAGGGCGATGTAATTGATGTCGTGTCCAGCCATGCTGGCATAGGGCCCGTTTTGGCCCCAACCTGTGAGACGTGCGTAGATCAACTTGGGGTTCAGTTCCATGGCCTCATCCGGACCGAGGCCCAGTTTCTCCATAACACCGGGGCGGTAAGGCTCCAAGAAGACATCAGAGGCCTGAATCATCTTGCGGACAACTGCAATGCCTCCCTCTGTCTTCAGGTTGACCCTCATGGAACGCTTTCCCCTGTCAAATGGGTTTTTGGCCATGATGTTGGGGATCTCTGGTGCCCCCGTTGTAAGCCGATCCACAATGACCACGTCGGCCCCAAAATCGGCGAGTATCATGCCACAGTAAGGAGACGGGGCTAGACCCGTCATCTCGATAACTTTCATTCCATCCAGTGGTCTCATTTTTTCTCCTTATACACGCTATAGAGCCCATATTCGTTATGACAAAAGAACAAGTCCGGCTAACATCCCCTTAGGAACCGTATCAGGATCACTGGCCTTGAGGATGAGATAGATATCCCAGCCCACATCTTTTGAGAGCTTGAATACATTTATTCCCACAGCCTCCATGGAAGGACGCGCCAATGAAGGATAACGGCATTCTCCTTCGTCCATCAATACATCACATTCTCTACCTTTGCAAAAGACAGGCTTACAGGAGCCTGCGGCCAGGCCCTTTGCCAGAGGAAATCCCTCCTCTCTGGCCGAGGTCTCAAGCTTGGAGGCGATCATATAGACAGTTTTGAAAGTCTTGAACCGATCTTCTGAAAGGAGAGCTTGGGGGGAAACATCGATTTTGAAAAACAACGCTGTTTCGTATTTCTCAATCCATTCCCTTGCCTGACCTGGACCCATCACATGGGGAGGACAGTTGGCACTCTTGCCGTATCCTCTACACAGATGGGCTTTGCACATCTCGACCACCTCATCTTCCACAGGAATACGATCTACCGAGATGATCTTGGCGTCACTTGCACCCAGCTCTACCGCCTTTTTCTGAAGCTTGAGAACCCGAGAATCTTCTTTCATGTTCATACTCCTTCCTTCCGCTCTATCTAACTTCCCCCTCCTTCCAGAGAGTGTGTCGCAATTGGACAAAACTGTCATTACGGGCGAGCCCAGAAACGCTGCCCCGTTCTCGATACGGGGTTAGGCGAGACCCGGAATCCAGGGAAATCGCAAAAAATCAAATCATTCTGGATCCCGGCTCGCATCCCGCTTCCGTCTTCGCTGAAGCTTCGCCGGACAGGCCGCGGGATATGGCCGGGA
>JASFIT010000412.1:0-4179 GCA_050122535.1 Desulfobacteraceae bacterium
GGCATAAGGGATCTCTTCAGCTACATAGGTGCAAAAACATCCCAAGATCTTGCCATCGGGATGTCTTGATTTCCAATCCCTTGCATACTCGTGACGGTTTTCGTATATCTCCTGAAACTTTTCAATGGCTCCCATTGGACTCTGCCCCTTCTCTTGCTGTTTTAGATCCCCATTTTTTGAATTTTTCCGCCAGGGCCCTTGCAAAAAAGGCGGCACCGGCGGCGCATTTATCATTCGTTATAAAATCCTTGGCTAGACCGTTTTCACATTTTATGGCCCTTGCATCCTCTACACCGCAATCAATCACCGTCCTTGCCGATGGAAAAAATGAAGCCCCTTTTGCTGCTACACCTATTTCGGTAATTTCCACCTCATTGGGGGGCACATACTTCGTGTCACTGCCTCTAGCCCCAGTGCAACCAATCTCTTCCCTTTCAATACGTGCACTGATCACTTTCCTAAACTCCTCTTCTCGTAACATTCTAGCTGATTGGAATTCAGAATCTGTTGTCTTGGCCATGCGGTCTCTTTTCAAGACCACAACCCAAATGACCCATGAGCTTCTTGCCGCCCCTATGCCAGCAAGCTGCGGTCGCCCTAAGGCTTGATTTCTAAATCCAGAGGAATATTTTTTGATTCTCAAAATATGAAAAGGCTTCAGAGGCGATGTGTATCTAACGTTAGTTACAAAATAGTTTTAAAAAATTTTTACCCTTTCAGAGGATCAAACGTGTATCTAATGATCGCTACCACTCCATGGAAAACAACAGATGTAAAGAGTTTTCCACTTACCATTATTTTCAAAGTTTCAGAGTCATAAATCATTTCGGACTATAGGTTGACTCATCAACTTGGGTGAGACAGGAGACCTATTGCTCTATTCCTGAAAAAATTATCTGGAGCAATTCCTTTTTTATCTTATTTGCTCCCCACCTGCCTTCAGGATTGTACCAGATGACCATCCAGTTCATCATCCCTAAAATGGCAAAGGCCATCAACTTGATGTCACCCTTTCGAAACACGCCCTTTCTCATGCCTTCTCGTAAAACATTTCTTATATGGAATTCAAACTTGTCCCTCTTATCGGTGTACATCTTTTGATAGTTATCACCAAGCGCTTTTGTCTCGATCAGAAAAACCGATGTCTCATAGAAATTATTTATGAAATATTTAATATGATTTTCAACGATCTTTGTTAGCTTCGTCTTGGGGTCATCGTCCGTTTGTACTATCCTCTCCAACTCAGACAATAGTCTGTTGATGGCATCTTCACAGATTCTGAATAGGGCATCCTCCTTGCTCTTTATGTGATAGTACAGGGAGCCTCCTTTTAAGCCGACTTTTTCAGAGATATCCTTAATCGATGTATTGTAGAAGCCCTTCTCTTTGAAAAGCTTGGCGATAACTTTGAAGATTTCGTCTCTTTCCATGGTTTGAATCACTGCTAAAAACGTTCTGCTCATCCTTCCAAGGGCCCAATTCCCAGGCTGCTTCTGAATCGGGCAGTAGTTCCAGCAAGACCCAAAGACCCGTGAGCCCCTGGAGGAAATAGTAAATGTCAAACCAAACCAAACGTTTGTATCTAACGTTCGTTACACTTAATAAAAAAGAAATCCTTTGTCAAGATTTTCTTGAGGGATCAGGTCAGACGTGGAAGTGGCCACAGCATGATGCAATGATGCGCCCAAGGTGGTGTGAAAATACGTTTAAACTCGCAAAAACCGGTAGGTGTCATCAGTTAGCTTGGCTAGGTTAAAACAGCGAGCAGAATAGGGGCATTTGGTATTTTTGGGGATCATTCATTCATCGAGAAACTAGCTTGACGAAAAAGAACTATACCATCGAGTAACCGCCATTTACACTAATAATTTGCCCTGTTATCCAGCTTGAGAGATCGGAGCAAAGTAGCAGTATCAAAGGGGTAACGTCTTCGGGTTCTCCCAGTCTGCCAAGAGGATAGTTTTTGAGTATTCTTTCTCTATATTTGTCAATATGCCCCACGGGGTAATGGGATGTTTGCACAACACCTAGCGATATACAGTTCAATGTGATGTTATAACGACCCACTTCTTTTGCCACAGACTTAATAAGTGCGATTTGACCTGCCCTTGAAGCAGCGGGCAGTGACAGGCCAGACTCCCCGATCCGGCTTGAATCCCCAATGAAGCTAACGATTTTTCCATATCTGTTCTCGATCATCAACGGCAGAACAGCATGGGTAGTATTCAGCATACCGTATAAAAACACGTCCACCGTTTCTCTCCAGCTTTCTGGTGTGGATTCCACGAACCGCATAATACGTACAACCCCAGCCATATATACCATGATATCAACTTCACCAAAATGATCTTTGGCTTTCATTACGTTACCTTTCACTTCCTCATAATTGCGCACATCGGTCTTTAAGAAAATGGCTTCACCTCCAATACCAGTAATTTCATGTGCCAAATCCTCTCCCTTTTCAACATTTATATCGGAAAATACTATCTTTGCACCTTCATTAACCAACTCGAGGCATACTGCACGGCCGATCTCGTTGGTTGCACCCGTCAAAAATGCAATCTTATCTTTCAATCTCAGATCCATCGGTTTCACCTCCAACCGTTTAAGATCCATTATTTAGCTTTCTTTATGGCACGTGGATAGCAATTCTTCCAACGAATCCAATGTATCAGCTCCATCATCCAGTATCAGGAACTTTTTGCCATCTAATGGGTTTTCCCTAGCCATTTAAGTCCTCAGCACACCACTGACAGGCGGATCAATCGGCTCTAAAGGGTTATGCTACTTCCTCTCTATTACGGTGCATATGCCTAATCCTCCTCCGCCGCAAATTGTCAGGAGGCCGTGCCTGACATTGCGGCGCACCATTTCATGAATCAGTGTTGTAAGCCTCATGGCTCCTGTGGCCCCAATGGGATGACCTAAAGAAATTCCTGATCCATTTACATTCACCTTGGCATCCAAATCTTTTTCTTGAATACCCATCAGTTTGGCATCTGCAAGTGCTTGCACTGCAAAAGCTTCCTGTATTTCAATGAGATCCATCTGTTCTAAAGTGAGACCGGCCTTGCCTAAGGCCTTACTCACGGCCGCAGGTACCGCAGGATAAGTGAGTGTCGGGTCAGCGGCAGCGACAGCAAAAGACCTGAAATAGACCAGTGGCTCCGCCTCATGCGCCTTGGCCTTCTCCGGGGTCGTCAGTACGAGGGCAGCGGCCCCGTCATTTTCACTGGAGGAGTTGCCAGCCGTACAAACGCCCTCTGGATAGACAGTCCTGAGCTTGGCGAGTTTCTCTAGCGTTGTGTCACGGCGCGGTGTTTCATCTGTATCAATGATCACCTCCCCTTGCTTTTGTTTCAAAGATATGGGCATAATCTCCTGTGCGAATTTTCCTGAGTCGATGGCTTCAAGCGCTCTCTGATGGGAACGAAATGCCCATTTATCGGCCTCTTCACGGCTTATGCCTTCCTCTTTGGCGGCTGTCTCTGCCCAGGTCATCATCGCATTGAGCTCACCAAAACGTTCAATAGGTTGGTGCATTGGCCTGCCGCGTTGTATTCTGTCGTAGAAAGGGAGTCCCCAGAGTGCCAAACTTCCGTGCTGTCGGGGGAAAAATCCCCACTTTGGGTCGACTTTACCGCCCACGCCCCACTTAAGATATTCACCCGGAATATAAAACTCAGCCCGACTCATGCTGTCGGCGCCCCCTGCAACAACAATTTCAGCATTCTCCGTCTGTATCTGCATGGCGGCTGTCCAGACGGACTGAAGGCCCGAGCAGCAGCGTCTGTCAAGGGTAAGACCAGGCACTTCTAAGGGCCATCCTGCCTCGAGGAGCGCCAAACGCGCAAGATTTGGGGACTCGCCGTTGGCAAAAGACTGTCCCAAGATGACCTCATCCACGTCTTCGGGTCTAATATTCGCCCTTTTAGCCACTTCATTGAGAACAACTGCCGCCAGTTTTTCCACCGGAACCTCCCGCAACGCTCCGCAATAGGCTCCAATAGGCGTTCGAACTGCACTTGTTGCTACCACTTCCTGCATAACATACCTCCTTTCAAGATCTTCTCATGGGCCCTTTAAGGTCATCCTGCTAAGGGTCATCCCCAGAGAGGTCAGACCGCTTGCTAGTATTAACGAGAGCGCCAGCTTTATGAACAGCGTACTGCTCAGCCT
>JASFIT010000413.1:0-4154 GCA_050122535.1 Desulfobacteraceae bacterium
CGGCGAAGGGCAGTCGAAAGCTTTTCTATATACGATGGTCGGTCAATCATGGCCTTATTTTACATTGAATATTCGGAATGTCAATCCGAATTTTCAATAAAAATAGGTACGACAAATACCATATGCAGCTTTTCTCGAAATCTGGCAACAAGAACTCCGAAATGAGATGTCGGAGTCATGGGCTTGTAAAAAGGTTTGATTAGGCTTTTAGCCTGTTCTCAACTTCAGTATTTCATGAGAAATAGAATCAATGTGCGCTCATGCTCTATCCACATCATGTACTTTGGTTCACGCCTAAGCGAGTGCATTCTAGAAATCGTGAGGTGATAAGGAATGAAAGAAGCTGTCGAAGGTTTGGCAACATTCAAGCGGGAATCTCGGCAGTTGCGACGGCTCGAGGTATTGATCGACGTGGTTTTTGCCATAGTCATATGGCGCGCGTTTATGCTGATTCCAAGACCTGGTGAGGGTGATTGGCATTGGGATTCCATAACGGCCATGCTTACATCAGAAATTTTGACCTTCATCATTGTCATGATTGGGGTGGTGGTTGCAATCGTCTACTGGCTGCAAAACAACGCCCTGTTTGGTAACTTGGAGAGGACCGATGGCCTCCACACGGCATTATCGATCCTGCAAATCTTCTTTCTATTGTTATTTCTCTACTCGATCCGGATCGGTGCCACCCTGGAAGCATCTTCTGGCACGAGGGCATTTGAGAGCTGCACGGCGGCCCTGGTGGGTATTGCAGCGGCTTTGGGTTGGTCCTATGCCATCAAGAATCGCCGGCTTATCTCTGCTGATCTCACGGATCAGGAAGCTCGTAATCTTCAAATCAGAATCCTGGCCGAGCCGATTACTGCACTCATTACCCTCCCGTGTGCTTTTATTGGACCCTGGATCTGGGAGGCTTCCTGGCTGTCCTACCCGCTGATCGCTTCTCTATTAAAGCGGCGGATGAAGGCCGGTAAGTAAGCGTTATAGAGCAACTTGTTTTGTGATGAATAGATGACCATGAATCGGAATATTCTCCTTTCATCAATATGTCTTGCGTTCGTAACTGTAACTTGGGGTATGACAGGTTGTTCCCATACGCCGAAAATCTATACCTTGCCCCCTGATGCCGTTGAGAAGGTCCGTTCCAACATGGTAAATGTGGGAGTAGTCATTGCCCCATACATCGCTGAACGAAAATTCAGGATGCCGGCTAAGGGAGTGATTGGCGGTGCAGGAAGGGGGCTTGTGGTGGGTGCGGCTTTCCCTGTTGCGGCCGGGCTTGCCTCGCCTATCCCGTTTGGAAGCATTATCGGCTTATTATTCGTACCGATCACTGCGCCCGTGGGCATGGTGTATGGTGCGGTGAAGGCGGTGCCCGCCAAAGAAGTGGAGAAGGCGGAGGTGGCGATCGATCAAGCCGCTGACAGATTAGATGCATTTGATACTCGAGGCCTCTTCCAGGATGAGATTGTGCGATTGGGCTCCGAACGAACAGGATTGAAGTTTGTTGCGCTGCCAGGTATTGGTCCGAAAGACCTCAAAGAATTTGTTGGGTACGATCAACTGGACATTCCAGGGATCGATACGGTTCTGGAACTCCGTTTGGAGGAAGGTGGCTTGTGGGGGCTTTACACCATTAATCCCTCTGAATCTGCGTTCCTTGAGATACGGGTGCGGTTAATCAGGAAGCAGGATAACGACGTATTATTAGAAGACACGGTGGAATGTGAAAGCGAGGAAAGGAAATACACGGAATGGGCCGAGAATCAGGGTCAAGACTTTTACGATGATATGATCTCCTGTATCCCGCTTCTCGCGGAGAAGGTGGTCGATGATGTCTTCCTTGTTTATCCTCTACCGAAGAAATGAGTATGACAGAAAATACGCAATATAGCCAACCACGAATTATGGGGAGCCTCAAAAGTCAGACGGGACGCCTCCGGCTAGGTGACCCCCAACCCTCCCCCTTCAAGGGGGAGGGCAGGAGGAGGGTGCGATACCCGATATTCGTTCTGATATTTCTCTTTGTTCTTGCTGGCTGCGGCACGCCGAAAGTGGGGCTTCAGCCGCAGTATCCCCTGGTTAAAAAGGGAATGTTCGCCCTCTGGGGCAAATTTGTCGAGGCGGACTCCCTCCAACCCACCCTTCGGTGGGAACCTTTTCCTCGGCAGGAAGATCACGACGCGGACCAGGAGGGGTTTTTGAGTCGGATTGAAGATGTCAGGTATGAACTACGCATATGGAAAACGATGACCGCGAGCTCGGGCGAACTGGTGTATGCCCGTGGACGCTTGACGTTGCCGTACCACAAACTGGAGGAACCTCTTGAACCTTCGAAAAAATACCTCTGGAGCGTTCGGGCCCACTTCATCTTTGAGGGCGAACCCCGAACGATAGAATGGGGCCTGGCAGGATTGTTGCTCCGCGGCGAGGTGGTTCCCAACCCGTCCTGCTTTCGTTTTAGAACGCCTCCGTAGGTGAGGGGGAAAAGTGCGCTTAAGCCTATATGAAAGGAAAGGAGAGAGTTATGAAAAAAGTTATGGCAGTATCCGTATTTCTATTGTTTGTGGTTCCAGCCATGGGGCATTCACAAGATTTTGACTTTTATGGGCTGAAATTTGGCATGACCAAGGGTGACGTAAGTTCGGTGGTCAAAACAGAGAAGCGTATGGGGCCTGAAACGGAAATGGGGGTTGTGGTAAACTTCGGTCGCCTTGTTGAAAAGTTAGAACTATTCTTCGACCAAAAGCACCGCCTGTACGCCATAAAGGTCTATTACCCGGGATACGATATACCCGAGAAACGTAAAGCACTGTTACTCGCCCTGGAGGAAAAATTTAAGAAGCCCATAGAGAGCTCTCACGAGGATGTGAAGATGGAGCTTAGCGAAATGCAAAACCAGGTCATTATGAGCCTCTATTCTATATCGACGCGAGAGGCCTACATCCTGAGTCTAAAGGCAGACGTGTTGGGAAACATCAAATGATTACAATTTTGAGGATCAATCATTGACCGGGCTTCGGTCACGCTGTTTTGCATTGGAGCCCTGATGCCCACCATCTGGGCGAAAGGAGAGAGATCATGCATTACAAACCAGGCATGTTAAAGCGTTTTTTGCGAGCCATGACGGCGAAAGGGATGATTCTTGCCATCGTTCTCGGATTAGCCATGGTTACGCTATCCTTCGAGGCGGCCGCACAGGACTTTGGCCGAGGCAAGAAAGAAAAGAAGAAAGAAGAGCCTCGCATCACAGAGGCAGAACTGCAGTCCCAGGTGATGGGCTTTGCTGATCGATTCTCTGTCATCCTGTCCCAGTCCTTTGAAGATCTTAAGAAGTATGCCCCAAGCCCAGAGGTGCAGCTCATTGCTCATGAAAATCTGACCTACTCTATGACTTCGGTTTTTACGATTGCCGCCGGACCGAACCCGCAGGTGGCGATGCTGGACATGGCGGCTCTGGCGATGATGGGCCGAATGGTTTTCGAGGAACACTGGCTCAAGGAATGGGGAAAGCCAGCCGAACCATTTGTCAGGGGGTACCGGCAACTGGAGTCGGATATCTGGCGCATCGTTGCTCAGGTGCTCACACCTCGTCAGCAAGAGGAGCTTGGGGGAATGATCCGGGATTTTCGGAAAAGGCACCCGGAACAGCTTTTTTTCCACTATCTCCGATTCAGCGATTTGTCCGCTGGTCGACAGCAATCCACACTCGTAAAGGCGGTACAGTCTGGTGGTCTGTTTGGATCCGTTCGGCAGGTGACCCAACAGGTGGAAGAGACGCGACTGCTCGTGGAACGGGCCATGTATCTGGGGACCCGGTTGCCATTGCTGGGAGGCGATTTTGCGAACGTCTGGGTGAGCCAGCTACTCAGAAATCCGGATGTGGGAAGATTGCTAACCAACATGGACCAGGTCTCAGGCTCTGTTGAGCGTGTGTCCAAAGAGATGGAAAATCTGCCTGGTCTCATTTCTGGAGAGCGCGACAAGGCGATTAATCAAGCCATGGATAGGGTGGCTGTGCTTCGCAGAGAAATCGTCGAAGATGTGATGCAACGGGTCACCGTTGAGCGCAAGGCGACCATTGATCAGGTGATGAATGGGTTGGCCACTGAACGGAAAAGCCTGATGCAGGATCTGGCGTCTCAAGAGGAGGGCGT
>JASFIT010000414.1:0-4142 GCA_050122535.1 Desulfobacteraceae bacterium
CAGGTTTGCGGCGTGGGGTGAATTTGAGAATCCTGAGATGCTTTTCAGTGCTTTTACAGACCCGTAAGTTGGGGTCAAGCCAAGACATGAGCTGAGCCGGACCAGGAGAGCATCCGGAGATTTCTAGGCCAGCAAGTTATATGAGATATCACCTTTCGGAGACCGCCATTGCCTCCGAATAGAGAAAATCACGTGCGAACACTTCTGAACATCACCCATTTTTTGGGTGGGATTTAGGGGAGAGGGGCGAAGGATGGGACCTGAAAGTGGAAAGTGCTGAAGACTATGCTTTTTCGTGAAGGCGGTAAGCCCTTTTCGTGGTGGAAAAGACACAGGTGCTCGCGTTGAAAATCAGGTTTCTGAACGTTCCCGAAAGATTGTCATATTCTTCTTGGATCGCGTCCACATCAAGCTTGCTCACTTTTAGATTGTCGGTGGCCATAACAGAAGCAGAACGCGTTTCGTGACCCATCTGTAAGAACGGAAAATTCCCAAAGACATCGTCTTTCTTTAGTGTCAATAGTGGAAAATGGCCCCTTTTGCTCTTGCCAACCACACATGCTTCTCCCCCACTTACGATGAAGGCTTGTTTTTTGGACGAACCACTTTTCATGATGACCTTTTTGCCTTTGGTCAACTCTTTACCCTTGTTGTTTTTTAGGTACAGATCTACAACACGATCTGTTACCTGTCTAAGCCTACCGTCCACACTGATAAGCAGTGCCCTAAACTCGGGCGACAGTGATGTATACTCCCTGGAAAGACGTTCCGTATCTATCAAACCGAGGCGTACGCTACCTTCCGCAATTACACTAGCACTTCGGGCATATTCCAGAAACGACAAAGAGGTGACAGTTCCTATAAAGCATCCCTGTCCTAACCTGTTCACGGTTAGGGGCCCGGGGGGCAATTCCCTGCTTATGTTTACTGTCCCTTCCAATATAACCCAAATCCACTTGCCGTGTCCCCCTTCCTTAATCAATCTCTCCCCATCACGGTAATCTTCTTCTTCGAGGATATGGGAGTAATCTAAGGGTGGCCCTGTAACCACTTTGCGCCCACCCTTTTCGCTCCCTTTACCTTTACCCGTTTCCAGAACCATGGAATCATCGAAGGAGGGGGGGCCCACCTTCTTGATCACCCCGTCGTCAAGCATTCGTAAGGCATCAAGGACAATCTCCATTCTGCCTTGTTTGACCACATGCCCAACGCTGATCGCCTGTTCATCAAATTCAAAATTTCCCTCGGTCCAACCGAACAGTGCATAAATGGCCTCTGTTCCATGCAAAGATCCAGTCGAGGCATTCACCGGATCCCCGTTCACAAAATATATAAGTCCAGGGTTAGGCGTGTATTGACTTTTTATGCGCAGTACACCGGTACTGTTGTTTCCTCCAAGAATTTGGAAAACATCTGCCAGGGCGATAAAAGCCAAGTTTCCCGTCAATGTGGTTTTTTCGGGCATATTAGACTATTGGACTCTCTATTCCGTCCATTTTAGTTCTTTCTGGAGATTGCGCAATGTAAGTACAAGAGATTTCTTTAGGGTATCCCCCACACCCTGTCCCCTTATAGCGCTTGCCTCGAAAGAGGGCGCATTGAGTTTGCTATTGAGGTCTTCTTCCATGGTGTCTACGGGCAGGATGGGAATCCCCTTTTCCGCAAGGTCTCGCTTATTATATTGCATGATCAAAGGAATGTTGAATATGTCCGTATTCTGGGCTGCCAGGTTTTGCTGTAAATCCTTCAGGGACAAGACGTTTGCCTTCCTGCGAATCTCAAGGGAATCGGCAACAAAAACCACACCGTCCACATTCTTAAGAACCAGTCTTCTCGTGGAACTATACTTTTGCTGCCCGGGGACTGTGTACAGCTGAACCTTCACATCGCAACCCCTGATCTTCCCCAATCCTATGGGAAGAAAGTCGAAGAACAGGGTTCGGTCGCCTTTGGTATTAATGGAGACCATATCGCTCTTGGTGTATTTCTGCCCTGCCTTGAAAACGTATTCCAAATTGGTGGTCTTCCCACCTCGCCCTGGACCATAATAGACGAGCTTGCACTCGATGATCCTATCTTTTGCGTTGAAAACCGCCATAAATCCTAGCTCAAGTCCTTTGCAAATCTGCCATTTGAGAATGAGATTTCATATTCCTTATTCACCTGCGAAACGAAGCGCCAATCCACATCATATCCTCTGTCTGATGCAACCGTTACGACCCATCTATTGTAATATCCAGCGTGTAGTGCCCTTTTTTAGGCCCAGAAGTAATCACCGACTTGTTGGAAACGATGCCGCTGCCGTTGAATACAGCTATAAGGGAATAGCACTGCATATCTTTGAGCCGGAGGCCTGGCTCAAGGGTTCCCAGAAGATCCTTCCGATCGGAAGGGATAATGACGCTGATGGTATTACCCGTCTGAAAGGTGACCTCGAATTCTTCCATTTTACCCTTTAGCGGGCCATTCTGAAATTGAACACCCACCGAGGAGATATCCAAGACTTCCTCTTCTTTTTTCTTTTTTTTCTTTCTTTCTTCTCTTTTCTGCGGCGCTTCAAGCACCTCTGGCAAGGCGGCCTCGATGCCCCTCTTCTCTAGGTATTTCTGCAGAAACCCACGCAGGTATTTGAGATCTCCTGGCGGAAAGTCCCCCCGGGAAACCCAACGCTTAAATTGATAAATGGCCACATCTGCTGAAGAAAGGGTGAGATGACACCTAAGGATGTTTTTTGCTGCATCGAGGGGTAGGATACCTTCCTTCAGGAGTCTTTTAAATTCGGTTAAGGCCTTTTCATATTGGCCAAATTTGGCCAGGGCCACGGCCCCCTCCATTTCAGATGTCTGTTGATCTTTTGAAAATGCAAACAATTTCCGGATGAGATTTTGCACATCTTCAGAAACTTGGGGCCTCTCTGGCGCTTCCAACACCTCTGACAGATTTTCGCCTATGGCCTCGATTTTCTTGTTGACGGCATCTATGAGTTTTTTGTCCTTGGAATAAAGGTCATGGTTTTGAACAAATTGGAGAATCTCCTGGTATTTCTGTTTGGCGCCACTCAAAAGTCCCTGACTTCGATAAATTTCAGCTTCTCTTGCCAGGGCTTTTATGTGTTTTTTATCAGACATTGAATCCTCTCATCAAAAAACGCTGCTCACGCAGGATCAGAGTTTTCATCTGATGATTTATTTTCTTGGCCTTTGAAAATGACCATGTACTGTTTTAAAAACCGATGTTTTTGCGCATCCATTTCAAGAAACTCCACCCCAGATTCAAACCTTCCATCTTCCCTCTCTCTGGTATGTGCGATCTTTCCCTTGAAATGCATCAGATCCTCTTCCATGGCTATGGTCAGAAGCACAGTGTGTCGCGGGTCAATTGGCACATGTGTTTCCAGTAAGATTCCGCCTTCACTCACATTAAGAGTCCTTCCCATCCCCTGAATTACCTCGTTTTTCTTTTCATCAATACAGAGATAGACGAGAAGATTCGGTGACTTGACCCTTGGATTCCTTCTTTTGTTTTCTTGGCTCATGTTATTTCACATATGGAGGGCATAGACCTGCGTTATGTAGAATCACAAATCAAACACCCATTTTACACGGGATATAAGGCACAATTCAAATTAAAAATGACCAAAAGCCGAATCAGGGCAAAAGAGTTGGGCAAAATAGCATAAAATCACTCAATAAAAAATAAAAAACATCAAATAGGTTTGATACTCCTCCTTCAATTATACGCATTTAAGACATTTTGCTCCTGCTCATAGTTTGAAGATCCCTATAGCCCTGCTTGAGGTAAATGGCAGGGTGGTAGTTGACTCAACGGGGCGCATTGCCCAGCATGGGTGGACCTGAAAAGGGGAGAGAGCGAAAAGAGTCGTTTAACCTGTCGCCTAAGGAAGGCGGTATGGGGCAGACTCAAGGACCTGAAGGTTTGATTTTGATGGGAATGGGTGAGGCCTCCTTCGCCATACGTTTCAATTTCGTTTCTTCATTTCTGAGGATGTCAAGCAACATCAAAGCCTCAACAGCTGTAAAGTGAAGAAGCTGCCTTTCCCCGCCGATGATATCAACTCCGCTTTCTGTAATTTCAACAGTGAATTTTTCTTTTATTCCTTCCATTCCTGGCTCCTTTGCTCT
>JASFIT010000415.1:0-4133 GCA_050122535.1 Desulfobacteraceae bacterium
AAATTACAGGGGTGATCCAAGCATATTAAAAGGTCTCACGATTGTATGTTTTTGGAAACATAATCAGTGGGAAAGATACCCTTGGAGAGGTTCAGATACTGCAGTTACAAGGCGGGGGCAAAGGAAAGACGCCTCTTTTTCAAATCCACAATCCGCAGACCGCAATCCGCAATCTAAAATTTAAAATCTAAAATCCCTGCCCGCCATCGCTCTCTCGCCCGTCCGCCATCGGCTACGCCTCAGGCGAATGCCGGGCGGGCTCAGGCGAGGCAGGCGGGTAAAATCTACGGATAGTCCCCATAGCGCTCCATCAATGCCGCCAGACGCTTCGCTTTTTCCTCCGTATTCTCTTCCATGACCGTGGCCATGGGGCTTTCGAGGATTCCCTTGTCTGACAAGACCTGCTTTATAAGGCTGGCAGAGGAATTCTGATAGATTTCCAGCAGGCTTCGAAGATACTCTCCTTGATTCCATATCTGCTGCAGAGAGTCAGGATAATCTTTTCGCTCACCGCTCAGGTTCAGTGAGGAGGCTGTGACTTTCTGCCACGCCCTGGGCGCCAGATTAGCTCCCACGGAAACGACTCCGCTCAGACTGGGATAGTTTAGGAAGTGGGACTCGTCTCCATCGTAGATCCTGAAATCACTTCGTGCGCGAACCGCCTTCTGGTAATTGCGGGCCCTGTCAAGCGAGCCTAGAAAGATGAGCCCGTGCATGCTTTCCATTTGGGATAGCTCTTTGAGGATGCTGGTGCGGATGTTGGTTCTCTTGAACGTGCTGGCGATTTGCCTTATCAGCTCTGGATCGTTGTGTAGTAGAAATGGTTCTTTGACTTTGGTGGATAAGTTATTGTAGTGGGAAGGCAACCCGCGGTTGCTATGGTAATAGAGGGGAGTGTCGACCCAGAATATTTGACCCGTATATTTTCGCCGTTCCAGTCTCTTTTTCAAGAGTTGGAGGGTCTCTTTTGTCCCTTCTTCCGTATTCTGGGTTATCCAGATCAAAATAGGAACCTGGCCCCGAACGACCACTAGGGCCTTTTCTAGCAGTTCGTTCCTCTGGCTAGGATCCAGGTTTTTCCCTTCCCCTGTTTGTGGACTGGCCAGGAGCAGTGCCTGGACATTGGGTAGCAACCCGTCAAGATGTGTCCCCAGACCTCGCCCATCAATATCGCCACTCTTCTTAAGTGGTGTTATCAGATCGACGATCAGTCCCCGTGGAGAGGGTAAGACCTCCATCTAATCTAAATTCCTCTCTTCCCAGCAGGTCGTGCAGGTGGACCACACCTTTCACCTTCTTTCGCCTATCCAGAATGACAAGGTGGGTGATCCCGTAAAGTTCCATAATTCCAAGGGCCTCCGCGGCCGTTTGATCTTCTTCCACTGTCCTTGGCGAGGTGGTCATAATCTCTTCCACCTTCAATTTATGGATGTTCTTTTTCTTGGTCAGGGCCCTTCTGAGATCTCCGTCGGTTATGATGCCTGAGAGCTTCTCATCTGCGTCAACAACGATGGTGGCCCCTATCTCTTTTGAATCAATTTCTTTAATGGCCTCTTCCACCTTGGATCCCAGGACCACTTTTGGCACATGATCATCCGTGAACATGACCTCTTTCACACTGATGGAAAGCCTTTCTCCGAGACTTCCTCCAGGGTGGAATCTCCTGAAGTCCCTTTTATCAAATCGCCTAGCGTTAATCAGCACCACAGCCAGGGCATCTCCCATGGCAAGGGCAGCAGTGGTACTCGAAGTGGGTGCCAGACCCATTGGGCAGGCCTCTCTGTCCACACCCACATCAATCACCACATCACTCTCCGTGGCCATGGGCGAGTCAAGGCCTCCAGTGAAAGAGATGATTTTCGCCCTCATTTGCTTGAGTGTGGGCAAAATATTGTTAATCTCTCTCGTTTGGCCGCTGTTGGAGATGGCCAGGACCACATCATCCTTTGTAACCATGCCCAGGTCCCCGTGGATGGCCTCCGCCGGATGCAGGAAAAGGGAGGGCGTACCTGTGCTGTTCAACGTGGCCGCGATCTTTCTGGCAACCAATCCAGACTTCCCCATACCCGTAAGAATCACTCTTCCCTTGGCTTTCAAAATCATCTGAACGGCCTTCTCAAATTCGGGGCCAATGCGCTCCAACAGACCCATAATTGCCTGGGCCTCGATTTCTAAGACCTCTTTGACCTGTTCAATGACCATGGAATCCATCCTCGGGCTTTCTATAATCTTCCTAAACAGCTTCCAGGTTAAATATTAGACGATCCTTTAACATTTTCCCACATGCTTCTCAAGGGATAATTGATGCATCAAGGCAGGGGCCGGATGCTGAAAGGGTGGTATGGCTAATTTTGTTTGCATAATGCACGCATATAAAGTAATAAATTTGACTTTCAGCGTTTTCGGAGGAGCATTGTAAATAAACCGCTATCTGGGAATCAGGAGGTAAAGATGGGAGAGAAAAAGGAGACAGCTTTGGTCACCGGAGCAAGCAGTGGGATAGGCCGGGAGACCACTATAAAACTGGTAGGAAAGGGTTTCCAGGTCATCGCTGCAGCTAGACGAATGGATCGGCTTACTGAACTCGCTGATCAGTTTGGTGGGATAACGCCAAAGGAAGTGGATCTATCAGACCCGGGAGCCACGGAGAGATTTTGCCAAGAAATTTCCAGTTTTTCAGAACCTGTGTCCGTGCTCATCAATAACGCGGGCTACAGTATTCGTGGAGCCCTTGAGGATGTCTCCCTGGAGGCTCTCAGGCGAATTCTTGAAGTCAACCTCATCTCTCTGATCCGGGTCACCCAGGCCTGTCTACCTGGCATGCGTCGACGCCGAAAAGGAACGGTGGTCAATCTGAGCAGCATCGTGGGGAAATTCACGTTTCCCATGAGTGGTGTTTATTCGGCCACAAAACATGCTCTGGAGGCTGTCACGGATTCCCTGCGTATGGAGCTGCGCCCCTTTGGAATCAGAGTGATCACGATTCGTCCAAGTGTCATAGCCACCGAATTTAACGACGTGGCTAACCAAATGACGGGTGATCTCATGGCCAGGACAGATCCCGATTACAAGCCTATATACCAAGCCGCTGGGGCAGGTGTGGGAGCCATGTTCGCAGGGCTAACCCTTCCCGGACCGGAACTGATCGCCGATCTCATCTCGGAGGCCGTGCTTTCTGATGCGCCTAAGGCAGTATATGCGGCAGGTCCATTCGTGGAGGATATTCTGGCTAAACGTTTTGAGTTGGATGATGATGGATTTGATCGCTTTTGGACAGAAAAGACCGGGTTGAGTGATTTGAAGGTATGATGGTTGCAGACTTGTCATACGTGGTGCATTTTTTTAAATTCATAACAGCCAGTTACAGGGTTTCATAATGAAGATCGATCAATTTCCAGACGAGATAAGACCTTTTATTATACCCGAACCTGATGGGCTAATGGTTTACCATTGCCTCGGTTGTCAGAGCGAATTCGGCATCGATCGGCTCTTATACACCTGCCCCGAATGCGGAAGTGTTCTTCTGCTCCATGACAAGAATTCTGAGCGCCTCAAAGACGTGGGAGGGGATCAATGGCGGAAGGTCTTTGATTACCGCCGGATGTTGAACCATCAACCGCTAAACGGCATTTTTCTCTATTATGAGTTTATTGCCCCTGTGATCCCTCTGGACCAGATTGTCTATCTTGGTGAGGGCCACACCCCTGTGGTGATGGCCAATGAGCGACTCAAGGAGATGGTGGGGCTTGATTTCTATTTTAAAGATGACGGGCTCAACCCGAGTGCCTCTTTCAAAGACAGGGGCATGGCGTGTGCGCTGAGCTATATCAACTACTTTGCCAAAAAAGAAAAGATAGACAACCTCCTGGCTATATGCGCATCCACGGGTGACACTTCAGCTTCTGCTGCCCTTTACGCCTCCTATTTGGAAGATTTCCTCAAGTCTGCTGTCCTTTTGCCCCACGGGAAGGTCACACCTCAGCAATTATCCCAGCCATTGGGGAGCGGGGCGAGGGTGCTTGAAATCCCAGGCGTCTTCGACGACTGCATGAAAATCGTCGAGAATCTCGCTGAGAATTATAACGTGGCCTTGCTCAATTCAAAAAATGGCTGGCGCATATTGGGTCAGGAAT
>JASFIT010000416.1:0-4120 GCA_050122535.1 Desulfobacteraceae bacterium
ATGCCGTGGTTGACAAGAACCATGGACCGAAACTGAAAATGGCGGTGAACAAGGTTAGTAAACTGGGGTATAGTATTGTGGGGAAGCATTACAAAAGAATACCTTCAGGATATGATGATTCCCATAAGAATGCCGAATTTCTGCTCTATAACGGTTTAGCAGCCATGCACCAGAGTAAAGTGTCTGAGGCGTTGCTTTCTGATCGCATTGTTGATTATGCATTTTCTCATTTCAATAAGATGTCTCCTATTCATAAGTGGTTGAGGGCCGCTTTGGGTTGAGGGTGGGCTCACATAGATCTGAGCCTTTCAATTGACGGCCGGGTGGAAGCAGAGCAGGGAGTCGAAAAAGAATGGCTGAAATTCAGGTTCATGAAAAGATTTTCGAGGCCTATCCCACCTTCCGACGCGGGATTGTCGTGGCCACCCAGATGCAAAATTCCGGTCACTCAGAGGAACTTGAGGCCATGCTCAAACAAATTATTGCAGAAGCTGCTGAGAGGCCCATTGACGTGAAGACGGATCCTCGGACCATGGTTTGGAATGAAGCCCATCGCCAATTTGGTTCTAATCCCAATAAATATCCGCCAGCCCATTGCGCCCTTCTGAAGCGGGTGCAAAAGGCGGAAGCCCAAATACCCTTTATCAATAAAACCGTGGCCATTATGAACTACAACTCCGTCAAAGACAAATTACCTGTGGGTGGAGATGACCTGATGCGAGCGGGTAAGACGCTGGAACTCCGCTATGCTGATGGCACCGAGAATTTCACGCCCTTGGGCAAACCGGGCAGCGTGGAACACCCTGACCCTGGTGAGGTTATCTATGTGGTTTCAGAGTTAGAAGAAGTGATGTGTCGTCGGTGGAATTGGCGCAATGGGCACAAGACGCTTATCAGCGAGGGGACTGAGATCATCGTTATGAATACTGACGGGCTTGGTGAAGATAGCGAGGCCAGGGCTCTGGCTACATGCGACCGGGTCGCCCGGATGCTCGAGACGTTTTGCCAAGCGAGGGTCATCACAACCCTGCTCTCCCCTTCTCAACCCTCCTACCAATTTGATGTATGAAACAAAGGTCTCGCTTTGACGGCCGGTCTTTCAAAACAGTTACGGCTTTTCACTATTGGACATTCCAATCGGTCGCTTGAAGAATTTCGGCATCTCCTTGAAGCGTTCCAGATCCGAATCATTGCCGATGTGAGGAGATTCCCAAGTTCTCGCAAATTCCCCCACTTCAACCGGGACACACTCCGCGAGCACCTGGATGCTCAAGGGATCCATTATGCCTGGTTTGAAGCGCTTGGAGGCCTAAGGCATGCAGGAAAAAATGACATATCCCCCAACATGGGTCTGAAAAGCCCGGCCTTTCGCAACTATGCGGACCATATGATGACAAAGGAATTTCAGGGTGCGGTCCAGGCGCTTCTCTCCGTTGCTGAAAGGGAGCGGACTGCCATCATGTGCGCAGAGAAGTTCTTCTGGAAATGCCACCGTCGGCTCTTGAGCGATTTTCTGATCGCCAAGGGTGTGGCGGTGGAGCACATTCTGGAGCCGGGGAATCTGCGGTCCCATAAGCTCACATCAGGGGCGATAGTCACAGAAGAGGGGAGAGTCCTCTACCCAGAATTTCCTATTGTCTCATAGATAGGTCGTCCTGTCATACGATGATGCTCAGAGGATTTTTTTTGAGATACCGTATTCAGGCTCAGACCATCGCGCCAAAAAAGGAGAATACGTGCTACAGTGAGCAAGGTTTCTGGTGAAGAACGAGGTGCGACAGGCATGAAAAAAGAAATGGATCCACGGATGCACTCGGCAGAGCATCTGCTCAACCAGACAATGGTCAGAATGTTCAATTGCGGCAGGTGTTTCAGCTCTCATATCGAAAAGAAAAAATCGAAGTGCGACTATCATTTTGAGTGTGCCCCAAAGGAAGAGGAGATTGGGGAGATTCAAAAGAGGGTTAACCATGTGATTCAGGCCGATTTGGCCGTTACTGAGGAGTATGTAAACAGGGGGGAGGCGAAAGAACGGTACAATTTGGATCGTCTGCCAGAAGATGCAGGTGATCCAATCAGAATTATCAAGATTGGAGACTACGACACCTGTCCATGCATTGGCCCGCACGTCCACTCCACAAAAGAGATTGGCGGATTTCGTATTGTCTCAACGGATTTTGAAAATGGCGTGTTGAGGGTAAGGTATAAGCTTGATAAATCAGAGCAACAGCAGTGAGAACATTAGGAGGAGGGTAGACACATGTCAGAGAGGGTAGCCAAGAATCTTGCCAGCGCATTTGCATCGGAGTCAAAGGCGGCTGTCCGTAACCTCGCTTTTGCTTTGAAGGCGGATCAAGAGGGGCATCCACAGTTAGCCCGGGTATTCAGGGCCGTTGCAGACGCAGACTCCATTCATGCCCGGCGCTTTCTTCTGTTGATGCGGGGAAAGATAGGCACGACTGAAGAGAACCTTAAAGCCGCGCTTCAAAATGAGGAAAAGGCCAAGGAGGAATACTATCCGAAGATGGTCAAAGATGCCCGGGGATCAAGTAAAGCGGTGAAAAAGGCCTTTGCTCAATCCATGGAAACAGATGGCCAGCACGCCCATCTCTTTGAAAGGGCGATGGCGGATATGCTTGCGAATAATGAGACTGATTACTATGTATGCCAGATCTGCGGGCATATCAGTGAAGATTTTGTGCCTGAGAACTGCCCTGTCTGTCATGCTGTGTCAGGAAGATTTAAAAGGGTGGTGTAGAAAACGGTTTTTCGACAGTCTTGTAAGGGGTGCAAAACACGTAACCAGGTGTGACATGTAGGGGATCCAAGTTCAGATCATGCGGATCGTGAGGCCATGATCTTAAAGCTTTCTAAGACTTCTCTAAAGGTCTCCACATCCTTGTCAGAGTACCGACCATCAGCAGCGTTATAGCGCAGGCTATAAAACCACTCCCCTTGGAGAAACCCATAGTACAGGGTCTTGAACTTATAACCACCTTTTGTTCTGTATGTGAACATCAGTCTGAAGCCATTATATCCGTTTACCGCGGCAGGAAGGTTTTCAAGGACCTGAAAGTTGAGCACGGCTCGGTCTGAGGTAATTTCATCCAGGATGACTTCGGCTGCTTCCTGGGGCAGCATGCCCCTGTCCATCTTCTTTTTTGTGTGACTGAAGGGCCGATCCACGTGGCGCTGTTGAACGAGAATATATTGGGAGAAGGCCCCCTCTTTTGTGATCATGAGGTATTTGCCTGTTGTCACTTTTCTCCATTCCTCCGGAAACTCGAGGGTGAAGTTGTTATGGGTGGCTTGGGATGGGTTTCCTACCTGTCCAAAGGAAGCACAGGAGGTCATAAAGAGAAAAATCAGACACAGAAATTTTTTCATGGATCTATTCCCCTATTTTTGCATTCTTGAAGGTATCCCTGGATATAGGCACGGTCCTGCATTTGGGGTGAGAGGGCAAGGCTCGATTCGAATGATCGCTTGGCGAGCATCCACTCCCCCTCTTTAAAATAGAGTAGCCCGATCGCCTTGTGCGGGTCTGGATATAGAGGATCCAAAGCAATAGCCTTCTCGTAAAAGCCTTTCGCCCTCATCTCGTCTTCTGCCTCACCTCGTTGCCGGAGAATCTCACCAATAAGGAAATATGCCTTTGGGTCATCCTTTCTGATGGTCAGGTATTTCTCCGCCCCTCTGTACGCAGCACGAAATCGCCCCGCCTTCAGGTCAAGAGAGGCGTTGTACAAGAGGACCTGACGGATCCTATCCAGGAATAACGCTTCGTTCTTGATTCCCTCTGCTTCAGGTTGGTTCAATTTATGGAGGAACCCTTTGGAGTTCTCGATGCGCTTCTGCAGTTGTGGATGGGTTGCAAAGAAAAAGGGTTCTTTGAGATTCTCAGTCTCCATTTCCTTTTTTAGATGCTCGAAAAGCCTGAGTGCTTCGCTGGGCTCGTAGCCTGCCTTTGCCATCAACTGCAACCCAACCATGTCGGCTTCGGTTTCAAAATGCTGGGAATAACCGTTTATGGCTGCCATGGAGGCTGTCGTACCGAAAAGGTCCAAGAGATCTCCAGTGCTCGCGATTCTGGCTACAGCTTGTTTCAGGGATAAAATCA
>JASFIT010000417.1:0-4120 GCA_050122535.1 Desulfobacteraceae bacterium
TCACCGGAAACGGAGTCCCCTTTGACCCAGGGATCTGCTCTTGTGACCCTAAGGTCCACAAAATTGGGTAAGGTGATCCCTATGGGCCTATCCTCAAAAAGTAGTATGTCCACTTCCAGATTGTCTGTGAGATAGTTTTTTGCTTCTCCCATCTGTTCATTGGTAAGCATGGATTGCTCATAATTTTCCACATCCATGAAATAGAATTCGTTTTCCTGGTTATAAAGATATTGCATTCTGCGTTCTTGCAGATCAGCCGGCTCGAATGTGTCAACAGATCGAAAGGTACGGTCAATAATCACGCCGTTGATCATGTTCCGCAGCTTGCAGCGGTAAAGGGCCTGACCCTTGCCCGGTTTGGAGAATTGAAATTCGATGATGATGTATGGCTCATTATCGATCTGAATCTTGAGACCTCTTCTCAAATCACTCGCGTTGTACATGTGAGATTCCTCTTTAGAAGTGCCTAAAATGACTAAAGTGAACTAAAGTGCCTGCCCGCCAATGCCTCCTTGCATGGAACCCCTCTTACGACTTTAGCAACGAGCTTTAAGATTAAATGCAGCATTACTCCCAAGTGGCTCATGGCAGGCGGGCCTAAAGTTGAATGCCACTCATTAAGTTCCCAAGGTCTGCCAACCTACTGGCGAAATGCTTCTTAGCACTGAAGACTAAGGCGGAGGTTGTCGAAAAACCGGTTTCCCAGAGGCTGATGGAAAATGTCCATATGCAAGGCTTCCGAAATCCTGAGGAATGAGGCGTACAGAGAAGTACGCCGCAATGACGAGAGATGAGGGTAACGCAGCAGATGGGCGTTTTCCGACAGCCTCGCGGGAACCTTATAATTGATTTACGCATGTCAGTCAAAAGAAAATTTTCATTATTTTCCATCTCTTGCCTTTCACTGGATACGTATAATGGGACACGATTGGCAACAAAAATCATTCGGTTTCCTAAAAACATTGAATTGTTTCTCGTTTTTTGAATATAACCTTCAAACGCAGGGATAGAGGAGGTTTCATGATGGAAGAGCTCAAGAAAAAAGCGGGCGAGGAAGCAGCCAATAGGATTCAGAGTGGGCAGCGAATCGGGTTGGGCACGGGATCCACTGTTCGGTATTTTCTCGAGGCATTGGGGAAGCGATTGTCCAGTGGTGAGCTATCTCGTATCGTTGGGGTTCCCACCTCAAAGAATACGGAAAAGCTTGCTCGTTCTTTGAATATCCCACTCACCACCCTGGAGATGGAGTCTTCTCTTGACCTTTGCGTTGATGGTGCAGACGAGGTGGATCCTCAGTTAAACCTCATAAAAGGGCTTGGGGGTGCACTCCTGAGAGAGAAAATCGTCGCCTTGGCAAGTGAACGCTTTATTGTGATCGTAGACAACGGCAAGCTCGTACAACGATTGGGAGATAAGTGCCCCGTTCCGGCGGAGGTGCTACCATTTGGCTGGAAAGCTACGGCTGAACAGATTAAGGCACTCGGTGGAAGGCCCGCCCTGCGAGCGGATAACGGATCACCCTATATAACTGACCAGAAAAATCACATCTTGGACTGTCACTTTGGACCCATTGGAGACGCTGAGAGTCTGGCGCAGCAGCTTGATTCCATTGCAGGCGTTCTGGGCCATGGACTATTCCTGAACATTGCGCAAGAGGCCATCGTTGGTACGCCCAATGGGGTTGATCACCTGACCCGTTAGGTCCTCTGAGAGCCGCCCAGCTGAAGGCTGTTCAATCTATTTATTTCTTTTAATTTTAAAATAATAACAATATGTTATACATATAAATTAAAGCACAATTTCAATGTGGTTTTGAATGAAGAACGAACCCACGATAGGGGATGTGAGACAGGCCGCTAAAAGGATCCAACCCTTTGTCCATCGCACCCCCATCCTCACCTGCAGCACCCTGAATGAGATGTGCGGTGCGGAGATATTCTTCAAATGTGAGAACTTCCAGAAGGTGGGGGCGTTTAAGATACGAGGGGCAACCAATGCGGTGTTCTCCCTTGGCCAGGAAAAAGCGATCAATGGCGTGGCTACCCACTCCTCTGGGAATCATGGGGCCGCGCTAGCTCTTGCTGCCCGGTGGAGAGGCACCAAGGCCTACGTGGTCATGCCGCTAAGTGCACCCCAGGTGAAAAGAGATGCAGTGGCACACTATGGGGCTGAGATCGTTTTCTGCAAACCGACGCTCAAGGCTCGGGAGGAGCAATTGGCTAAAGTGTTCGATCGCACCGGGGCGGCCTTTGTCCATCCTTACAACGACTTCAGGGTCATCTCAGGACAAGGCACCGCTGCGCTAGAACTCTGCGAGGAGATCACAAAACTTGATGTGGTGATGACCCCAGTGGGTGGAGGGGGTCTTCTGAGTGGGACTGCGATTGCTGTGGGTGCACTTTCACCAAAGACCCATGTCATTGCCGCAGAACCTGAAAGGGCAGACGATGCCTTTCGCTCTTTTCACGCTGGCAAAATCATCCCCGTAGATAATCCCGATACCATCGCGGACGGGCTGCGGACCTCCCTTGGGGATCTCACCTTCCCCATCATCAAACGACACGTGAAAAACGTATTCACTGTGAGCGAAGAAGGGATTGTAAAGGCCATGCGTACCATGTGGGAGAGAATGAAAATCGTCGTGGAACCTTCAGCAGCTGTCCCCTTGGGCGTGTTGTTAGCTGAACGCCCTGAGTTTGCAGGTAAACGGATTGGCGTTATCCTTTCGGGTGGAAATGTGGATTTGACCAACCTACCTTGGATGGATGGGTAGAACTGTAATACGATAAACTAAATAATCCGGGCCCAAAGGACCCGGTTTTGGGGATAACCCTGTAAAGGATTTGCAGAATCGCCTTTGGAGTGCCTAAAGTGTTCTAAAATGCCTAAAGTGCCTAAAGTGTTCTGAAGTGTTCTGAAGTGACTAAAATGCCTAAAGTGAGCTAAAGTGCCTAAAGTAGTACCATGATCTTTAGCTCACTTAAAGCTCGTTCTATCGGCCAAATCAAAGCCAAGAATTTCTGACCTGGCCCAGAGGACCAGATTTTTGACTTCAAAATAAAGGAGCAGTGCATGACTCATAGAATTGCGTTAATTCAGGGCGACGGTATCGGGAAAGAAGTGGTGCCCGAAGGGGTTCGAGTCTTGAATGCGTTGGCCGGGAGTTACGGCTTCAAAGTGGAATTCACCGAGTTTCCCTACTCGTGTGGCTACTATTTGGATCATGGCGTGATGATGCCAGAGGACGGCATTGAGACATTGCGGGGTTTTGACGCCATTCTCCTTGGGGCCGTAGGATATCCGGGGGTACCCGATCACGTCTCCCTCTGGGGTTTACTCCTCCCCATCCGCCGGCAGATGGAGCAGTATGTGAACCTACGTCCTGTAAGACTGTTGTCTGGCATCACCTCACCCCTAGCCAACCGGACAGAAAAAGACATTGACTTTTATATTGTTCGTGAGAACAACGAGGGAGAGTATTCAGAAATTGGTGGTCGGATCTACGCGGGGACAGATCAGGAAATGGTTGTCCAGGAATCGATATTTACGCGCCAGGGTGTTGACCGTATCATGCGGTACGCCTTTCAATTGGCTCAAAAACGACCCAAGAAACATGTCGCCTCAGCCACAAAATCAAACGGTATTATACACACCATGACCTTCTGGGATGAACGCTTCGCAGCCATAGCAAAAGAATTCCCCGACATAAGCACAGACAAGTACCACATCGACATACTTACCGCTAACTTTGTTCAACATCCTGACTGGTTCGACGTGGTCGTGGGGAGCAATCTTTTCGGAGACATCTTGTCCGATCTTGGCCCGGCCTTGGCAGGTAGTATTGGTATCGCACCTTCGGCAAATCTCAATCCTGAGAAGACCTTTCCCTCCATGTTCGAACCTGTTCACGGTTCAGCGCCAGACATTACGGGTAAGGGAATCGCCAACCCTATTGGTACCCTGTGGTCTGTGGTGATGATGTTGGAATTCCTGGATGAGGTAGATGCCTCTCAGCACTTGATGAGCGCAATCGAAGCAGTTACATCTACAGGAAAGGTGCTGACTCCTGACCTGGGAGGAAAAGGACGCACGGTTGAATTTACTGATGCTGTACTCGCAA
>JASFIT010000418.1:0-4114 GCA_050122535.1 Desulfobacteraceae bacterium
CTTCTTCCAATGCCGATTAATTTCTCTTTCTTTCATAGTTCCCCATTAAGGAATTCAGGGATTGAGGAATTTAGGGATTGGGAATTCCAATAATTCCTCAATTCGTAATTCCTAAATTATCTTTCACCCCTGTTTAATCACCTGTTTAAATACCATTAAACACTTCTCGGGGCAAGTGCAAAATGTCATTTCATTTTTTATGAACAAAAACGGTTGGTTAGCCAAAAAATGGCCGCCACTGTTGGTTAGGCATGGGTTTTGCTCAGACCAAGGTACGGCAAAAATCTGGGAATGGGTGCGGAGTCGGAAATGTCATCAATAATGGAGTTGGATCTAAGAGGTATTGGATTGCCGGTCTCTCTGCTTAAATTCAAAAGCGCACTAGACAACATGGAATCTGAGGACGCGTTGGAGGTATTGGTGGAAGATCCAGGCGTGGTAGAGGATTTTGTCAAGATCATCAGACGCTCACAGGGCCGAATGATAAGGCCCCGCAGAGAAGGTGACTATTATAGGATTCACGTTGGGGCAAATCCCAAGGTGGTTTCCTGAACTCTCATTTAACGGCAGGGCATCGTTCCTGGCCGATTTTGATATGGGTGAGTGCTCAGCTCATTTGTAGCACTGAAATCTTAAACTTAAGCAAAAAAATGTAAAAGGAGGTTTGGGAAGACATGAAATATCTAAAACCTGTCTTGATCGCTGTTTGTGCCCTATTTGTCCTCTCTCCACTGGAGGCCATGAGTGCAAAAGCACCGCAGACTCCGCAGATGCAGTCAAAGAGGTGCTTGAACTGTCATAAGAATTACAAAAGCATGGAGGACATCATAACGGGGAACTTCAAGAGTCGCTCCAATAAGGCCAAGTCCATCCAGGTAAGGATCGACAACCGTATGCAGGTGGTCAAGTATACGCCAGAGACGACGGTGAAAAATGTCCCCAGCATCAAGTCCCTCAAGGAACCGATGACGATAAAAGTGAGCTACAAGAAGGTGGGTACCGATCTGGTGGCTAAAGACATCGTGGTGAAACCTAAGATGGATATTCCCAAGGACCAACTCATGTCCGTCAAGGAACTGGAGAAACTGGTGGCTCAGGGGCCGGAAAAGGGAGGGTATACCCTCGTGGATTCCCGCCCAGGGATAAAGTTCAAAGCCGGGCACATCCCCACGTCCATCTCCATTCCCTTCCCCATGATGAAAAAGATGAAAGACAAACTCCCAAAAGATAAGAATGAGCTTCTTATATTTTACTGCGAAGGGATGAGGTGAGTGCTGAGCCCCATGGCTGCCAGGGTGGCGGCCAAATTAGGCTACACCAACGTCAAGGTCTTTCAGGCTGGTATTCCTGCATGGGCAGGTGGCGGCAATGTGTTGCTCACCACTACTGATTTTGTGGACAAGAGAATGGGTTTTATCGTCCTGGTCGATACCAGAGGTCCTCAAGAAGCGGAAAAGGGCTATATCCAGGGCGCCGTAGCCATTCGGCTGGAAGATATTGTGAGAGAAAAAAATCAATTCCCTGTGGACCGAAAGGCCTATATCGTGCTCTATTCCCAGGACACCAACCTGTCTAATCAAGCCCCTGTTGTAAAAGAGATCCTCAGTTGGGGTTACAAACACGTCTACGTCTTGGATGGCGGTTACAAGGGCTGGCTGGCAAAAGATGGTGCCATACAGAAGGGGAAGGTGCTGACAAAGATCTACTATCTCCCTCGGCCTCATCCGGGTGAAATCGTGGGTGATGAATTCATGAATGTCGTCAGAAGTAAACCCGCAGACAAACTCATTCTGGATGTGAGGACTGTACAGGAGGCCTCAATGGGGACCATAGAAGGCGCTGTGAATATTCCGGTAGATGATCTCCAGGGAAGATTGGCAGAACTGCCTAAAGACAGGGAGATCATCACCCATTGCAGAACCGGCCTTAGAGCTGAGATGGCCTACAGCATCCTGCGTAATGGTGGATACAAGGCGAGATTCTTGAATGATAAAGTGGCCATCATCGAAGACAGACTATACTGCTGCTACAAGTAAGTGGACTTGAGGCGGCCCGCCTAAAACGGAATGGCTGGAAGCTCCCCTTCTGGCCATTCCTCCAACTTAACCTGCAAAGTCATCTGTAGGATGGAATAAATCTGCATCTTTGCTGTGTTTATTTAGAGGAGAATTCCATGAAGTATAAAGTACTATCCTTCGCGCTTTTGGCCCTCCTGCTAGCCGCATTCATCTACATTCCGCAAATGGTTGTGGGTGAAGAGCGTAAGCTTTTCATTCCAGACAAGGCCCTTTGTGCCAAAATGCTCCGTTTTGGCAAGCAGGCCTATATGAGAGGGCAATATCTGAACGCCAAAGAATACTTCCGCAAAGCGGTGCAGGCCGATCCCGCCTCTTTAGTAGCCTGGCGACATTATGACCTAGCCACGGTCTTTGCCCTGGCTGAAAAGGTGGAACAAGATGCGAGCCTCATAGAACCGGGTATTTCTACAAGAGGAGAGCCTGCTCCTGGTATACCGAGTGCTGCGCCCCCTTCTCCTAAGGTCGCCCCTTCCAAAAAAGGTAAGATCAAAATGGAAGAGGAAGAAGGCTGTTAATTCATCAGGGATAATGGGAGACTTGCAATGAACGACCAGAATGAAAGCAGCGTACTGACGGGCATCCTGAGAAAGGGATATAGAACCGTCTTTTTTGATAACTGGCCTGTCATGACTGGGGGCATCCTTATCGGTGTTATGAGTGTGATTACCTTTGCCTGGGCCAGACCTTGGGGTGTGGCTGGCGGTTTGAGAAATTGGGGAGACTGGTTTTTCAGCCTTATTGGTGTATATGACCAAGGACCCCTCTCACCCCTCATCTCCACCAACTCCATTTTGACCCTTGGGCTCCTGTGGGGCGCCTTTGGGGCAGCGCTCATGGCCAAGCAGTTCTCTATTCGGATGGCACCGCCTCTCGAGATCATCAAGGGCATTGTGGGTGGTTCCCTCATGGGGATTGGTGCTGCCATGGCGGGTGGGTGTAATGTGGGGGGTTTTTACACAGCCACCAGCGCCCTCTCTTTTGGCGGTCTCGCCATGATGGTGGGCCTATTGATTGGCGCATATCTGGGACTTCGCTATCTATACTGGGAATTGGAACATCTTCCCAGTGGTTCCACCGGGGGGGGGACGGACAAGGCTAAAGAGAAGGGCATCGATTGGCTCTCCGTAGAACCCTATATAGGTGTGGCCGTATTTATCGCGGCCGCAGTTGTCGCATTATTGTATGCCCGAGAGGCCTATACCCGTGTGGGTGGCCTGCTGTTGTGTGGGATCGCCTTTGGGATCATCATTCAGAGGACCCGTTTCTGTTTTGTGAGGGCTTTTAGGGATCCCTTTATGACGGGCGAAGGAGAATTGGCAAGGGCCGTATCCGTAAGCCTCATCATAAGCATCCTGGGTTTTACAGCTCTGAAATGGACCGGACTCAGGGGTGCAGAGATCTATGTGACACAGACCTTCTGGTTCGGAAGCCTGGTGGGAGGTGTGGTCTTTGGCTTTGGCATGTTGTTGTCCGGTGGTTGTGGGAGTGGTTCCGTATGGAGGGCAGGAGAAGGACAGGTGAAACTTATCCTGGCCGTCATCTGTTTTGCCCTTTCCACATCATTGTTCAAGGCCCTGATTAAGTCATCACCCGGTTTCGCTGCATTGATAGGCCGAAGTTTCTTCCTTCCTGATTGGTTGACCTACAAATGGACCCTGCTCATCATGATCCTGGTTTTCGCAATCTACTTTCTGCTTGCCACCTGGAATGAAGAAACCGAAAAATTTACTGTGGAGATGTGAAATCGCTAAAGCGATTCTTGACGGCTTCCTAAAAAGTCCAACTGCTGCGTTACGCTTCATCTTTCGTCTTTGCGGCGTACCGTAAGTACGCCTCATTCCTCAAGATTCGCAAGCCTTGCATTTGGAGCTTTTTACTTTGCCGTCCCATTCTTGACTTTTTACGAATTAGCGATTCTTATATTTAACCCATAGCCAATAAAACTAAATAGGAGGATTTTAGTTATGACAGAAGAAATCAAAGCTGATGAGACTTTGGATTGTCGTGGTCTGAGTTGTCCAATGCCCGTGCTTAAG
>JASFIT010000419.1:0-4107 GCA_050122535.1 Desulfobacteraceae bacterium
TAGATACCTGATAACCACATCGAAAATTTTGTCTGCAGCCGAAATAAATTTCATCATGACTTCCACCTTTCACCTGGACACCTTTAAATCCAAGCGAAATGAATGAGGGTTTTCAAACAACCAATAGGCGCCTGGTGACTTTCTAAATCCCCTGATCTCTCCCAAAAGCGGACCCTGCGTGCAGGCTGGCCTACCAAGCGTGATGCCACCCATTATCACCTGTTGGAAACCATAAAAATCGCTGTTGGCCCCCATATGCAAAAAAGGGGGGACAGGACGTGGCCAATCCCCCCAGAGTTATGTAGATCGACACCGTTGAAAGATCCATCTGGCGCCTTTTGTTATGGGTGCCGATTACTTGGACATCAATGGCCTGAGCGCCATGCCATCCGGCGCCTTTTTTGAGATCACTGCCCAACCGGCCTCCTGGGTGATTTCCAGCAGCTTCTTTTCCTTTTCCGGCGACAGCTTGTAGATTTTCACGCCGGCCTTTGTTATTTGTTCCCTCTCTTTCTTAACGATATCACGAAAAATATCGGCAGACTCTACTTCCATTTCTTTGCCTACAGCCGTGAGCACGTTGCGCTGGGCTTGGGACAGGCTGTTCCATTTGGCAAGATTGATGAAAACACCGGTGGGCGAGCAGTAGAAAGAGGGTCCCCAAACATATTTGGTGACCTCTTCCATTTTGTGGTCCATCAGACCAACGACGGGATACCCATAACCATGAACCATGCCCCTGTCTAGGGCGGTATAGACCTCGCTCATCGACGTCCTGACAATGGCGCCGCCCAAACGTTTGATAATCGCATCATATGCCGGTGTTGAACGCATTTTCAAACCTTTGAAATCGACCTTGTCCAGATCGACATTCAGATAGAAATTAAAGTAGGGTTGCATTGACAGTCTGAACAAGAACTTGATGCCGGCCTTTTTTTGGTGGAATTTGTCCATCATGTCGTATGCGCCCGATTTGTGCTCCTCTATGGGCGTGAGCTGGGAAAGCATCATTGCTCGGCCTTCGGGTACCACACTGGCATGATAGACGGCAGCCGTGTAGGCTGCATCGATGACGCCACTTCGTAATGGCACGATGCCGTCTCTATGCTTGAAAACCTCCGGCCCGCCAATTAACTTGATGCTTAGATTAGCTGCTTTGCCCTTTTTATTGACCTTATCCATGAAAATGTGCAAAAAAGGCTTGGCTGAAAAGGTGTCAGGTATCCAGGCACACCAAATTTTAAGCTCCACCGGCTTCGCATCAGCCCTCTGTACAGGCCCGCCCGACACAAAAGCACCTACCATTAAAGCGATCAATGTCATCAACAAAACTTTTTTCATCATAAATTCCTCCTTTTGCACTTGTTAATCGTTGTTTATGATTACCTCTTTTAACCCTACCTTAGATGATAATCAGTCCCTTCCTTGGGAATGAACTATATGGATTCACGGGTTGTGTGTCAATAAATTATCGCCCCATGGGATTCATTATCTTCATGGTCCTGAGCCTGCTGCTGCTGGGAGTTGCCGCCCCTTCCGAGGCGGCTGCCACAGGGAGGGCATAACAGCAGCAAAAGCTACATTAATATTCATCATTGATGCTCTTGGTGATAAAGCAAAAACAGAGCGATGCCCATTTTCCTGGACATTTTATCACCTTTATCCAAAAATGAAAGGAAGACGCCGGGCGTAACTTTAGAGAAACTAAGAGACAGGACGGTTCGACATCTAGCCGAATTAAAATATGATACTTGGCCGTCAAACCCATTTATCTATGACCTGGCCCATCGAAGATCCCGCTATGAGTGTGAGAACTAGGTTTTTGACCTCAAAATGAACAGGAATTCCCACATGCCCTATTCTGCAATGGAGCGCTTCAATGATGCGCTCTTAGGAAGACCGAAGGATCATGTTCCTATTTTTCCCTTGATCTCTGGCTGGGCTGCGGCCAACTTTTCTGATTCGCCCCTTTCTAAACTTGCTTTGGATCCAAAGGCCATCGTTGATTTGCAAATAAGAGCAAAGGAATCCATGGGATACGATGCACTCTGGGCCTACGCAGATCCCTTGTATATTCCAGAGGCCTTTGGCTGCGGGGTGCGTTTCCTGGAGACGGGACCCCTCGTGGATCCGCTCCCCATGACCGTTACGTCTATGGAGGATATTGATGGACTCCCCTCACCGGACGCCAGGAGGGAAGGAAGGCTGCCTGTTATTCTGGAGGCTGTAAAAGATTTGAGTGAATATAGTGGTGGAGATCTTCCGGTGTTGGGTCTATTCGAAGGCCCGTTTACCACCACGTGCCGCATCCTCGAACCCGAGCTTATCATGCGTATGGTCTACAAAAACCGGGCGACCCTGGAGGCCCTGTTGGACAAAGTAACAGCCTTTTTACTCCAGTTCGCTAAAGCCCTAATCGAAAATGGTGCGAATGCCATCTTCCTCCCCGAGCCGACCGCTTCTGCCTCCATGATTTCCCCTTCCATGTTTAACCAGTTTGTCCTGCCCAGGCTTAAGAAGGTGACCCAGAACCTCACTGTTCCTTGCATCCTGCACATATGCGGAGATACCTCCCCTACCCTAAAAGATATGGGAGAATGCGGAGCCAAGGTCCTGAGCCTGGATCAATGTATGGATCTCTCAATCTCCAGGGCAGTGGTCCAGGATGCGGTTCTGGGCGGAAACGTGGACCCGATCAACGCTCTGCTCATGGGAAGCAAGGAACAGGTGGTCAATGACACCCTAAATTGCCTGCAGAGCGCAGGAACGAAACGCTTTGTTCTTATGAGTGGATGCAGTGTGCCTCCAAACACCCCATTGGAAAACGTGGAGATCATGATTAAGACGGCCAAAGAATACGGACTTGGTCCTTAGAGTCAATTCTCACCACTCAAATTGATGGCTTGATTGCCGATCCTGAAAGGGTCTTTCAATATCTCTCACAGAGCCCGCAGAGGACTCAGAGCTAATCGAATCACGAAAGCACGAAAATACAAAAGCACGAAAAATTATGATTAACGAATCACTCAAAAGGATCCCGCAGAACCCTGCGGGATGCCCGATTAACGTCTATCGGGCCATGGAGAGCACTTGAAGGACAAAAACGAGCTAGCGCATTTTTGTACCTCAAGGCTCACCATGGAACTTTTGAGTGATTTTTGCCTTATCCGTGAAATCCTGTAAATCCTGTCTAAAAATTCTCCGCGTGCCAGGCCATAGCTTTAGCGACGGCTGGTGCACTCTGTGTCTCGAGTGACCCCCGACTTGATCGGGGGGAGCGGGCGAGAGAAAATGTTCTGTCATTTATTTCACTAGCAAAGCTTAACTATACCACCAGCACAACAGGTGGGTTTTGAAACGACTAAACAGGAGGATCAATGGCAAAACATATCGGAATCGTCGCTTGCAGCGCAGAGGGGGCAGCCCTCTGTTATCGAACCATTTGCACCGAGGCACCCAAAGAGATGGGGGAATATGCCCATCCGGAGGTAACCATGCACACACACCCCCTTTCAGAATACATGAAGCATATCTGGGCCGGGGATTGGGAAAAGGTGGCTGAACTCATGCTCTCCTCGGCCCAGAAAGTAGCTGAGGCTGGAGCGGATTTTGCCATTTGCCCGGACAACACCATTCATCAAGCCTTGGAATTTGTAAAACCCAAATCCCCGATCCCCTGGTTGCATATCGCAGAAACCGTGGCTGAAGAAGCCCAGAAACAAGGGTTTGCTCAACTGGGTATACTGGGAACGAAATATCTCATGACAGGACCCGTGTATTCTGAGACTTTAAGGAACTATGGCATCTCCCATGAGATCCCGGGTGTCGATGACCGAGCGCGTATCGATAAGATCATATTTGATGAACTCGTGAACGGCCTGTTTACAGAAGAATCGCGGAACTATTTCAATGATGTGATGCGGGCCCTGAAACAAAGGGGATGTGATGCAGCGGTTCTTGGGTGCACAGAAATTCCCTTGGTCGTGGATCCAAGCGACTCGCCGCTTCCAACATTGGATTCCACGCGGTTACTGGCTCGAGCCGCCATCAGAGAGGCCCTTGAGACGGAGTAAATAATCCGGCTTTGACTACACCCCGCAGTGGTGT
>JASFIT010000420.1:0-4100 GCA_050122535.1 Desulfobacteraceae bacterium
CATTACAGGAGGCTGGTGATGTTCTGTCTCGGATGGAAAGTCTTTCTCAGATCGTCCAAGCAACTTCCATACCCACCTTTGTGATAGACAGCACGCATACCGTTACCCATTGGAACAAGGCTTGTGAGAATCTGACCGGTATTCCTGGAAAAGAAGTGATTGGAACCCAGAACCAGTGGCTAGGTTTCTATGCTAGTAAAAGACCGGTGATGGCAGATTTTATGGTAGACAATGCACCGGAGGAAGAAATCCTCAGGTACTATGGTGACAAAGGGCGAAAATCAGGTGTCATAGAGGGCGCATACGAGGCTGAAGATTTTTTCCCTGACCTTGGGGAAAAGGGGAAATGGGTTTTCTTTACCGCAGCACCATTGACAGATAGTGAGGGAAAAGTTGCAGGAGCCATAGAGACCTTGCAGGACATCAGCGAGCGAAAGTGGGCAGAGGAGGAATTAAAGGAGTACCGCGATTATCTTGAGGGCAAAGTGAAGGAGGCGACAGAGGAATTGCGTGAGGCCCATGACTTTCAAGAAAACCTCATTGAGAGTTCCATTGACAGCATCATAGGCATAGATAGAAAAGGAACTATCGTCACCTTCAACAAGGCAGCCGAGAGACTGACGGGCTACAAAAGTGAGGAGGTGACAGGGCAAAAGAGTATCACCGAAATATATCATCCTCCAGAAACAGCGCGTGAGATCAAAAAGAAAATGTACGGCTCCAACTATGGAGGACCGGGTAGAGTGGAGGATCTGGAGGTGGAGGTAATGAGCAAAAGTGGAGACACAGTGCCCATTCGTCTTTCAGCCACCCTCCTCCACAAGGATGGCGAAGAGATAGGTAGCGTAGGCTTTTTTCAAGATTTGCGGAAAATAAAGGGCCTCGAAAAGTAATTGAAAGAAAGAGAACGACTCTCTGCCATCGGGCAGACGATCGCAGGTATGGGCCACTACATTAAGAATATCTTGAACGGGCTTGAGGGCGGAATCTACATGGTCAATACGGGAATGAAAAGAGACAAGCAACCTCTGTTGATCAAAGGATGGGGCATCGTCCAGAACAACGTGGCAAAGATATCGGACCTGGTCATGGATATGCTGACCTATTCTAGGGAACGAGAACCCGACTTGCAATCCTGTTCACCAAACGATATTGCGCACGATGTTTTTGATCTTATGGAGGTGAAGGCCAAAAACTCTGATGTCACTTTGGTGAAGGATTTTGATTCATCCATAGAAATGTGCTTCATCGATCCCGCCAGCATACACCGGTGTCTACTCAACCTGGTCACCAATGCCATAGATGCTTGTATTTTTGATAAAGATAAGGATAAGGAGTGGTCTGTTGTCATAAAGACTCAGACAGAGGAGGATGGGATTCGATTCGACGTGACAGATAACGGGATGGGTATGACGGAAGACGTTAAGAGGAAGATCTTTGAGCGTTTTTTCACAACAAAAGGCTCAAAGGGGAGTGGATTCGGGCTGCTCGTGACCCAAAAGACGATCGAAGAACATGGCGGGAGAGTAAGTTTTGAATCGAAATTTGGCAGGGGCACTACCTTTTCACTGCATCTGCCATATATAAGAGAAATATAGGGGGTTTTAACTCATGGCCAAGAAGATCTTGATCGTGGATGATGAGCCTGCGGCAATAGACTACGCCTCCGCAGTTCTGGAAGAAAATGGCTATATTGCCATAAGTGCTGAAGACGGTATAGAGGGCATGGAAAAGGTGAGGGCCGAGAGACCTGATCTTATTCTTCTGGACATTATGATGCCGGGTAAGGGTGGGATAGCCATGTATCGGGATCTCAGGAAGGATGAAGAGACCCAAGATATCCCCGTGATCGTTATAACAGGCGTGGCCAGAGGCCAGCGATTTGAGGAAAGCATGATGAGAAAGGCCCCTGGTGTCCCTCTCCCTGACGGGTATATTGAGAAACCCATGAAGCCGGAAGGTTTGCTTGAATTGGTCGGGAAATTGGTGAAATGAGGAAGGGACCCCCTGAACCTAAATCTGGCCGGGCAATCAACTTCTTCCCACTTCCGCTCTTAAGCTAACCCCCTTTCCACCTTGATCCGTTCATGCAATTGAGTGAAGTTCTCTGGGGCGGCCTTTTCGGACGTGCGTGTGATCGAGATGGCCTCCGTGGGGCAAGATACGGCGCACACACCACAGCCAATGCACCAGTTCAGATCCACTTCCGGCTGATCATCAACCATCTGCACCGCGTCCACGGGACATATATCTGCACAGGCCCCACAACCTATGCACGCCTCATAGTCGGTTGCCCGGGTGAAATATACGGCCATCAGGGCGTCCCGGGGGATCTTGCGCCGCCTGATGATGCCCACATTCCAACAGTAGTGTCCACAGCAGTTACACGTGTGTTTGATTTGAGCCTGGGTATTGTCCACCAGGTGGACTAAACCCTCTTTCTCAGAGTCTTGGAGAATTTTGCGGGCCTCGTCCTTGGAGATCTCACGAGCAAGTCCCTTGTCAATCACAAACTCGGCCAACTCGTCGTACTTCAAACAGACCTCAAGGCTGTGCTGGCAATCCGTTCTGCCAAGGATCTTTGCAGACATGCGGCAGGGGCAGTGAGCCACTGCAATTTTGGTGGTGGCATCCACGATGGGGCCCATCTGCTCCTGGGGCAAGACGCCCTGCATGGAGATGTCAACGGACAGATTGGCTGGGCTATACTTGAAGGATTTGGTGGGCACACCACCGTAAATCTTACCCGTGGTGGGTACATTAAAGTATTTGAGGATCAGCCTGGCCATGCGCTTCGCCTGCTCATCTTGCTGACCCCCCCAGAAAAAGGACTGAGGCATGCCATAACCCACCTGGAGAAGGGCATATCCCTTTTCCCCTGCTGGGCTCGTAGAAGTGAAAAGCAGGTTGCGACTGGCAAGGGACTCCAAGGCCTCCGCCACGGTGGACTCGGGCAGGTCTGCGCGCGCCGCAATGGTTTTCATATCCACCACTTCCAAGGGCGCTAAGTTATTGGGGATAGCCAGGGCAACCTGGGCCTCATCGGGGCTGTAAGTCTCCTTGAGAAGGTCCACAAGGGCCTCACTAAACGGGTATCCCATGATCAGATCTTTCAGATGGTTTGCTAAACGGACATAGACATCGTCCATACAAAGTCCTCCTTACGAGCGAATTTCATCTATCCCAGCCAGCGCGATGTTCCAAAAAAAGCTTGAATAATACAGAAGAACAACAAAGTCATTGCGAGGAGCCAGAGGCGGTTGCGAGGCAGAGCCGAAGCAAACTCAGAGCCCACCCTTGGCTAACAAGGGAAAAGCGCCTGCCAAAAGTACGACTAGTAGATTCCTCGCTACGCTCGGAACAGGCTCCGCAATCTCACAAAGGCTAGCACAAACGCAAACCTACACAAGAAGGAGATTGCTTCGCTACGCTCGCAATGACCCGTCGGGTAAGACCTTAATTATGCAAAGAACTTCTGCGCCACAACACTAGCGCAGGTCAACAAAATTATCATGTCACTGCTCAGCCCTCAAAATCAAGACAAATATCGGTTTAACCCTTTATTGATGGGGTCTTTCAGTTATCTTTCCTTCCAGTCATGGAATTCCACCCATAGGATGGCCCCCAACTCCACAACTTTTTCCTCGCCCAGATATTTCATTTTTTCAGACGTGTTGAGTGCTGCAAAGCCCCACCAACCGGATTTTGGCGCGGCATAGGTGAAAACGCCGTTGCTGTCCGCCTTAATAATCTGCGTGATCATGGTATCTGTGGGTGCCACGGCCCTTTCCTCTTTGTTGTAATATTCCACTTCCACCTGGGCGTAAGGGACAGGTTTTCCGTGTACCATGACAATACCCTGGAAGACATTGCCCGCGTAAAGCCCAAAGGGCCTCGTCAAAGGAACGATCTCCGTCTTAAGGCCCAGAGGTTTATCCCAGCCCTTCTCATAACCAAAGGCAGAAATCACGGTCTTGGCGTGGTGTGCGAAGTAGCGATCTTCAGTCTCGTCGAACTGAGGTTTCTGTTCCATGTAAAACGTATATACCCCGGGTCTGGCGATCCGATATTCAACCGTCCACCCCGTGTGGCCCATGACA
>JASFIT010000421.1:0-4093 GCA_050122535.1 Desulfobacteraceae bacterium
CTGTCCCGCTTTGACGAAAACAGACCCGTCTTGATAGAGGAGTGGCCCCTTGAAGAGCTTTGCCTTTCCTGAGGCAAGCTCCTCAATGAAACGATCAAGGGCCCTCTGGGCTGGCGTGGAAAGGGCCTGCCCTCGCAGGAATCCCACATGACTGGTATGCGGATTGTTGATATTTTTCCAATCCGGTCCTAGCCACAGCCATTCTTGCTTCCACACACCCTTCATGATCGCCTTGACAAAATGCACATACCCGGGGCCCCAGTTGAAGTAGGGCACGCCAAGACAGACCTCAGGACCTCCTGAACAGGCGCCCTTGTAATCATAGGGGATGGCCCAGACCGACTTTCCCCCCTGCCTCTTCTGCCGGGCCACCACCAGGGCTTCTGTCGTATCGATACCGGAGATGACCACGTCATGACCCGTATTGAAGAAATTGTGTGCAACCTGGGTGGGATCTGCTGTGACGCCCGGGATATTGAACCAAAACCCGATCCATTTCACATCGTACGTGAGATCCATGGGATTTTCCTGAAGCACCTTTTCCCATGCGTAGCGGGCCCCCAAATAGCTTGCCGCTGCCAACCGTCTTGTTTCTTCATTGATTAGGGGACCCAGGTAGCCAATTTTTCCCGTTTTTGTGGTCAGCGCAGCCACAAAACCCGCCATCATCTTGCCGTATTCCATGCGTCCCATGATATTGGAGAGATTTCCGGGCGCCTTACCGGTCAGCACATCGTCGCCTGAGACATGAATAAAATAGGTCTTGGGGTGCAGCCGGGCCGCCTCCCTTGTCCCATCCTTCATATCGTCGGAGTTGGCAATGATGAGTTCTGCCCCTTTCCCCACCAGATCGTCCACCAGCTGAGGAACGGTGATCCCTGGCCGGTCTGCCGGATTAACCTTGTCGATGTAAATCATCTGGGCACCCGGGACCTGCTCCTCCACATACTTGCCAGCATCGTAGTGGGCCTGGCTCCAACCGTGATCATTGTAAGGCCCCACCAGGAGAAGGCCGAAGATAAATGGTTTGTCTTCCGCCCCTGCCCCCATAGGGGTGCCCAGAGCCATTGAAAGGGAGACCAGCACCACAAAAAGGCCCCATAAAGATTTCCTCCGCATAGACTTTCCTCCTTCCTGAGACGGTTTCTGAGGCGTATTTTCGCCTCCTGCCTTCTCAGCTTTATAAGACCGCATATAGTGGAAATGCACCTATGTGTCAAGGCGGGAACAAAACAGGCACGGCCGCGTCAGGAGCAGGTTAACACTTCTTTTTGAGAGGATGTTTTAAAAGGGAAGCCTTACACGTAAAGAACCCGGGCCCACAGGACCGTGCTCTTGGATAACACGGTAAGGGATGATTTGCTGAATCGATTTTTCGAAATTCGAATTTCGTGATTCGGATTCAGAGCTGCGTTATTGTCAAAGTCAAGAATTTCTCACCTCTCCCAGTGGACCAAGTTCTTGACTTCAAAATAAAGGTCATCTGGTCTTCATTCCTATTTTGGCTTTATTATCCGCCCAGTTTCTGAAAAGTAGTCCTTGTATACCCCACCAAATCTTTTGCAGACGGCCCTGAGAAGCGGCTCCGCTTCCTCTGGCTGAACAGGCTTTCTTACCACCACATAGTATGAATCATTGGCTCGACTCCACCCCAGCTTCCGCATTTCAAAACCATGCTTACCCAAAAACTCGCCCGACCGCCTCGCCTTATCTTCAGAAACGAAATATATTGAAAATTCCATCCTTCCACCCACCTTCCCGTTCGATTGATCTGGGAGACCTTCGCCTTCTCAAGACTACTCTCCGTCATACTCTTGGTAAATAAGATGTCCGCAGGCCTTGCAATGGGAGGCATCCTTGTCATGATAGCGCAGACCGCATCCCGGACAGATAATCTCCTTTTTTGACGCCATGTGCACCCACTCCTTGACAACGCGACTGACCTGCCAGGGTATGAGGATGATGCCTGAAAGTATCATGAGTACGGTAACCCATTTTCCTGCATCGGACCGGGGAGTGATGTCGCCGAATCCTACGGTTGTCAAGGCAACCACCGTGAAATAAAATGCGTCGCCGAAGTTCCTGACGTTCGTGTTTGTACTGCTCTCCACATAGAAAAACAGCCCAGAAGAAATGAAAAAAATCATGAATATGGTCAGAACCAGCCTCACCACGTTCAGCAGCTGCATGGTAATGCTGCCGAAGAAGAACTCAGTGTCTGCAGTAAATCTCAGAAATCTGAAAATCCTGAACACCCTGAAGATCCTGATCAGTTTTACAAAGCTAAAATTGAGCGTAATACCGAATGCAGGAAGAACAAGCAGCGCAAGCGTGGGTAGAATGGCTATAAGATCAATAATGCTGTAGACATCCACCAACTGCTTGAGCCTTCTTTTTGCACCATAAAGCCTTGCCACATACTCAATGACAAAAAATAGTACAATGACGACCTCCGCCTTCCACAACAAGGCCTTGGTTGCCGTGGAAAAAGGATAGGTCTCAATGACGAAAATGGCACAGATGAAAAGGTTCAGGATGATGATGAAAGCATCAATCAGCTTTCCCAATGGTGTCTTGCAGTCAATTAAATAAAATTGAATGGTTTCTCTGAAACTATGAGGCATACGTCCTACCTGATCATTTTCTCTTTCTTTGAAGCCGGAAATTATCGTAAAACGTCACGTCTCTTGTGAGAAATGAAGACGTTTTGTTGGCCAGGCCGGGGTTTGGATATCTTGGATGTGAGTGTTGAAAGCTCCCTACAGAACAGGCCGGTTCTGCCAGGAGATAGGTGTGCGCCTTTTTGGGGCGTTTCTCCTTGGGGATAGAACGAAGAAGAGATAGACATATGATAGAGGAATGGACCAAAAAAGTCAAGTGTTTTTAGGCACTTCCACCAGGCAAGAGGGCCAGGACGTTCTACATTGCCCATTCCCAATTGCCATATTTCCCTTTGGAATAATTCTCCCCGAAGCGTATAATATTTAGTATTGGAAAGGGGGTGAAACAATGGCAGAGTGCTACGTCTGTGAAAAACCAATTGAGGGTGGCGAAGAGATTGCAGAAATGCAATCTATAATAGAGGCCCCGTCAGATGAGATTGAGGAAAAGCACGTAACCGTTAAAATTGAATTCTTTGATACGCAATCGAATCCAATTTTCCTCTGCAAAAACTGTGTTGTCTCCGTCGTCACTCATTATATGCTGGAATACCATGATGCTTCCTGAGCATAACCTGCACAGTCCACCTGAAAAGAAAGCAATTCTTTAAATCCCAAAGGCAGGGTTTTCTCAACCCACCTTGTCCCTATTCAAGGGAAATCTCCAAAACAGGCCTCCTAGCACCTCGATCTGTTCCCGCCCTATTGCTGTTCCGTGTCGTAGATATAAATGTGTTCTATCCCGGGCTTGAGATAAAAGGTGCTCATCTTAACCTTTTTTTCTAACTGGGAAAAGCTGATCACGATTTTCTTCTCGCAGGGCACCCGATCCAGGCTCTTCACGTCCACCAATTCCACAGTGGGATTACTGCAAAAGGCCACCTCCAAGTGTTGATCAGCTTTCATTCCCACCATGTCCACTGGACCCTCTGGAAAGCGAGGGTTACGAAACGCGGGGATAGGCTGCAACCCTTGCTCCTTCAAATATTGGTACAGGACACATCGGATGGTCTCTTTGATCACGGGATCGGCCAAGTGGCCTTCGGGGATCCCGCCAATGGCTTCCAATATTCTCTTTTTGATTTCCTTTTCCACCGTGCTCTCCTAAACTTCAATTCCCCTTATGCTCGTCTTGAACAGATCCATTTTGCCCAGTTCATGGAGGGATCATTACCCACTACCCTTACGCCTTCTGCCTGGCCGTGATAGAAACCCAGTACTCTTTCGTACGCGTCTCCACCACTTCCAAATCCAGCCGTTTCATCTTTGAAACAATTCGATGCGTGTTTCTTTCAATCATCCCTGAGCAAATAAAGATTCCCGATTTCTTGAGAACCTTACCGATGTCATCCAAGAGACCCACAACGGTTTCTGTCAGGATGTTGGCAACAACCATATCGAAGCGTTTCCTCACACCTTCCAGAAGATTGCCC
>JASFIT010000422.1:0-4087 GCA_050122535.1 Desulfobacteraceae bacterium
TCTTTCCCCCTTCGGCTTGCCATCGCTTATCAAGACCTACAACCCAAACAAGTGACTGTGGTTGAAAATCAGATCCGGCTGAAAGGCCAGAGCATTGCGATAAGGAACGGAGAGCTGCTCATAAGGTTTCAAAATAATCAGGACCCCTTTCCCCAATATCCGTTTGTGGATATCTTGAGGGCGAGACAGGCCCCCCCCATTATGAAAGGGAAAATAGCTGTCATAGGCTTTAACGCTTCAGAAAGCAGACGTGTGAACACACCTTTCTCCTCAAGCGTTTCTGAGGGCGCACTGATCGCCAACATCCTGGAGAACATTATCAGCTCCACCTTTATAACTCGCCCTCCTTTTATGTTCCATTTTGAGATCTTGACCATATTCTTGTTGGGTGGGATTGCATCCCTCTTGTTCCCGCGTATGGGAGGGTTGAGCAGGACGGCCCTGGCAGCGGGTCTGATAATTCTCCCTCTGGTAGCGGGAATGTTGCTCATTTCCACAAGGGGTATCTGGTTTAAGACTACTTATATCGCATGTGCCATGCTCACTATCTATTTCACCATCTCTCTCAAACATTTACTCGTCACAAAAGGCAGCGCAAGGGACTCCGTTGAAACCAACCGTTTGCTCGGTCTCAGCTTTCAAAGCCAAGGCCTTCTTGATCTTGCCTTTGACAAGTTTCGAAGACTGCCCATGGACGACGAGACCAAAGAACTCGTTTACAACCTAGGTCTGGAATATGAAAGAAAGCGGATGTCAGACAGGGCCTTGATTGCTTATGAGTATATCAGCAAGTGGGGAAGCTATCGGGACCTTGACGAACGCATACCCAGAATGAAAGCCTCTGATAATTCCTCTACCCTTGGCAGCTATGGGGAAAACGTTGAAGTGAGCATATTAGCAGATGCTTCTGACGAGACCAGGTCTAGGGTTGGGCGATATGACATTCTTGAGGAACTGGGCAAAGGTTCCATGGGGCAAGTCTACAAGGCTCTAGATCCTAAGATAAACCGTCTTCTGGCCATCAAAACAATCCGTTTTTCAGACGAGTTTGAAGAGGATTTAATCCAAGAGATCAAGGAGCGTTTTTTTCGCGAGGCGGAGATAGCTGGACAGCTTTCACATCCATCAATAGTAACCATTTACGATGTGGGGGAAGATCGCGATCTCACTTATATGGCGATGGAATTTCTGGAAGGCGAAAACTTGGAGAAGTACATTATCAAGGAAAACCTGCTCCCTTTTACGAAAGTCCTAGATATTATTGCTGAAGTGGCTAAGGCCCTTGACTTTGCCCACAGAGCGGATGTTATCCACAGGGACATTAAGCCCGCCAATATCATGCTCCTCAAGAACGGGGGGATCAAGGTGACGGATTTTGGTATTGCAAAGGCCATATCCTCCTCTAGAACTAAGACAGGGGTAATTCTCGGCACGCCCAATTATATGTCACCTGAACAGATCATGGGTCAAAAAATGGATCTGCGATCGGACATATTCTCCCTGGGCGTCCTGTTTTTTCAACTGTTGACTGGGGAATTGCCATTCCACGGAGAGAATCTGAGCAGTCTCTTATATCAGATTACTCAAGTAAGACATCCTTTGTTGCAAAGTTATAATCCCAAAATCCCCAGGGTCTGTGAGCAGATCCTGAACAAGGCCTTAGCCAAGGATCCGAAAGATAGATTCAGTGATGCAGAAGAATTGGAGAGGATTATCAGACTCCTTATGTCAAAGATAGAGGCCTTAAGGAGGAAGAAGGTCGCCCAAGGGTGGCCTTAAAACTAGGCAGGATCTCAGTTCAGCGAGCTGTGATTGGAGATACATTGTTGATCGCATCTTCAGGAATAACGAATGTAGGTCTAAAAAGGGGTAGCAACGAAGATTGCTTCTCCACGGAAGATTCTTTGGGCCTATATGTTGTGGCCGATGGCATGGGAGGCCATCAAGCGGGTGAGGTGGCCAGTCGGATCGCTGTGGAGCTCATCAACAAGAGTTTCCGCAGATGGGTTGAGCAGGAGGCTTTTGAAGATGAGCTCTTCGGCTTTTCAGACAATTCAGTCACAATACATGGGAATTATCTCTTAAGTAGTATTAGACTGGCCAACAGGGTCGTATATGAAATGGCTCTGGAAAATGAACGGTATCAAGGGATGGGAACCACCGTTGCCACTTTGCACGTTACACCCTCTCTGATCATTGCCGCCAATGTGGGTGACAGCCGCATCTACATGGTAAGGGACGGTCATATCGAAAGGCTATCCAAAGATCACACGATTGTTGCTGAACAGGTTGAAATGGGGGTCATGACAGAAGAGGAGGCCTCATCAGCCCCGCTCAAGCATGTGTTAACCAGAAATCTGGGCTCTGCAGAAAACGTGGAAGCAGAAATCTTTGAGATAGAACCTTCAAACCACGATCGCCTGATCCTATGCTCAGACGGGCTGACGGATCTGGTCTCTGATAGGGAAATCCTGGAGATGACGCAGGGTGTGGATGACCCTGAGAACCTTTGCAACCAGTTCGTGGAAAAGGTTTTGAAACGGGGGGCCCATGATAACACGACCGTAGTCTCTGTCTTTTTGACAGACATGAAAAAGAAAACGATTAGCCCTTTAGGCAGGATTGGACTTCCGGTGGCGGAAAGGCTAGCAAATATACGGAAAGTAATCAAAAAAAATAAATCTTAAGTTAATTTTATCTTGATTTTTTCTATTTTATTAAGATAATATTTTAATGACCTTAAATTCGGGGGTAAAATCATGCCCAGGCTCATTTTAACCTTCAACAAACAGGTGATCAAAGAATACCCTTTTCTGAAAGATAGCGTTACCATCGGTCGCAATGAGGACAATGGCATCATTATAGATAATCTGGCCGTCTCTTCCTACCATGCAAAGATAGACAAGGTGGGGCCTGACTACATTGTCACGGATCTTCAAAGCACGAACGGCACATTTGTTAACGATGAAAAGGTGGTCTCACAAAAACTCTCCCACGGCGACAACATCATTATTGGTAAACATGTCATCCTTTTTGTCGCCGCAGAGAAGGGAACTGAAGCTGAGGCGGCAGGCAAGAAAGGAAAACTGGATAGGACAATGATGCTGGACACGGCCAAACAGAAGGAACTGCTCGCCAAACAGCAGGTGGTCCCCAAGACCCCCAAGCCTCCCGAAAAGATAGGGGTTGTGAGCTTTATCAATGGCTCTGATTTGGGCGAAATCGAGTTAAATAAAAAGCTCACCAAAATAGGCAAGGGGGACACCTCAGAGATAAAACTTTCGGGCGTATTTATGGGTTCTCCTGCTGTAACGATTAGCAAGAGGCCATCTGGTTATACAATAACATTCACCGGGGGGCGGACAAAACTGAAGGTCAATGGCGAGGTTGTAAAGGATAGCGTTGCCTTGAAAGATTTTGACACCATTGAGTTGGGTTCCTATAAGTTTCAATTCTACCAGAAAGAGGTTAAACCTCACTGAAATGTTTTAGCTCAGCCCAACGCCATCTAATTCACGGTTTTCCTGCCTTATCTAGATTCCTCTCTAGATTCCTCTCAATTTTTTGAAGCTTTCCTCTCCGGAACGTGCTCCACAACATTCCTGAGCAATGCCAACGAAGTATGATCCCTAATCTTTCCCTTTTCGCCTTTGCTTCATATCATTTAGCACGCCATCTACCTGATCTCTCGTAAAGGTCTTCTTGCACGTGGTGCATTGGTAGAGCTCGTCGGTCAATTTATCATAGATGAGATCTTCAGAGAAATTCACGCCATGGAACTGAATTTTGAAGTTGTATATGAGCTTGAAGTCTTTGTTCTGACAACCGTCACACAAGAAGTAGTCCTCGATAATCTCCATTTTCTGTTCCTCCTCCGAGATCAGTCCTTAGAAAAACCCCGTGTCAGGTTATCGGGTTTTTACCCTGTCTTTACTCTTTTTACAATACTTTTTTGAGGACGTGATCAGAGATAGGCAATGGGCCTCATACCCTTACGCCGACGAATGGATTCCAGCACGCCGACGGGTCCGGTCATCATATTATCACCCAGGGGCGATCCGAATTGAATGGGCACTTGGGAGTTTTC
>JASFIT010000423.1:0-4083 GCA_050122535.1 Desulfobacteraceae bacterium
TCGGCGATTCTTTTTCTCTTGATAAAGGCCTCAGCTCGTTTCTGGTCTTTGAAGTACCCTGTAAAGACCCTATACCAGACACCCTTATCCCCGAGATGAACCTCTACCCAGTAAGCCGAAAGACCTATTTTCCGATAACCGGAAACTGCCTTTGCCGCGCGCTCTCGGGTCTTGTAAGAGCCGAGATAAACGGAATAGGGATATGGCATTGAGCTTTCCTCAGGGAAAAGCTCTTCCTTTCCAAGAGCGGGCATTTTCCGACTCTGCACCGTGGGCTTGGCTGGTTGTCTGGCAACGGGCGGGGGTTTCATGGTAGCAACGGGTTGAGGCTTTTTGGCGACAACAGGCCTTGGTGTCGATGGGATCGGTTGGGGGGATTTCTTGGCAACGACAGGCTTTTGTGCAGATGGCGTAGGCTGAGAAGGTTTCATCACAACAACGGGCCGTGGCTTAGGCGCTGGAGGCTTGGAAGGTTGTTGGACGGTAGGAGACTTTTTTGTGGGTGTGGCGGGCCTATATCGTTGTTGGGTAACCACGGGCTTTTTCGGCGTGGTGGTTGGTTCGGACCTTTTTATGACGGTCCGGGGCTGCGCATTGGAAGGAGCAGCCTGGGGAGGTTTCTTAACAACAATCGTCTTTTTTTGGGTCGTGGGTTTATTGGTCGCCTGAGGACTCGTTCTTTTTTGCGAGGGTTTCATGGACACATGGGTCGCTTTTTTGTCGGCCTTGGCAGGCGGCTTTCTTGCCACACGGGGTCTAACTCTTTCTTTTTTGGTCGGCTCTGACAGTCCCAGGAGTCCGCCAAAGTCCACGATCCCTAGAGCGTTGATAATAAAAGCAACCGCAGCGACCAGTACAACAGAAAGCACTACGATTTTTATTTTGTCAGATCCACCCCCAATCTTCGGTTTTGATCCTATTTGCCTCATCTTAATTTTCCTCAACTTTGCCTTTTTCTTAGGTTTTGCCTCCGCAGGGGCATCTCCCTTGTCGGCAGGTACGGGCTTTGTCTTCGCCACCTTAGTTGTTTGGGCAACGGCTTTGGGTGGTAATTTTTTAGGCCTGTCTGCATGGACGCGAGATGGGGGGTTTTGCTTTGGAATCTTTTTCGCCTTTGCGTCTGTTTGAGGAACGGGCTTTCTCGGTTTAACGGGCTTAGCCTGGGACGGGGATTTCGGCCTTTTAGCAACGCGCGCCTTCTTATCGGTTTTGGGTGCCGCCTTTTTTTTCTGGCCATCTGTGAGGGTATCCAACTCTTCACGAAAGAGCGTCTCAAACAATTCACCACTGCTGTTAAATGGTGAATCATCTTCGGCGGGCTTATTATCCTTTTTATCTGCCATATTTTTATCACCCTTCGTCAAAAGGGCCTGGTCCAAAAGCATAAACCCCAGCTCTCTACGTGAGAAATGGGGTTGTGGTTATGGGTTAGAGTTTGCATGCCTATAGACTTAAAGAAACCGAATGACGAGCCTATAGAATACAGGGAAAAAGATTTTTTGTCAAGAATCTTGAAAGGTTACCGGCCCCCTTAAACTTTTCGCCATACGGTTCCATCTCGGGTGTCGATCACTTCGATACCCATCTCTTTTAGTTCCTGACGAATACGGTCTGCACTCCCCCAATCCTTATCTCTTCTCGCCTCTTCCCTCTTTTTGATCAACTCTTTCACCTTTTTGTCCGGTTCAGGGATCTCTAGCTCCATGACCCCCAGGACCGAATCGATGCTTTTAAGGACCTCTGCCACTTTCTGTTTGTCGCCGGGTGACAACCCTTTTCGGTCCATGATCCTGTTTATCTCCCGCGTAAATTCAAAGAGGGCGGCCAGGGCTGGTGCAACACTAAAATCATCATCCATGGACTCGATGAATTTCTGCTTGAGATCGTAAATCAGTTGGTCCATATCTGGATGCGGTTCACCAGCCGGGCAGAGCTGAAGCTTCTTAACAAACTGGTCCAAATGCGCCACCGTATTCTTGGCCGTGTCCAGCTTTGACCATGAAAAGGATATGGGTTTTCGATAATGGCGGCTGATGAGCCAGTAGCGGATTTCCCTTCCCGTATAACCTCTTTCCTGGATCTGCCTTATGGTGAGAACATCATTATGAGAAGCACGAGATGGCTTTTTCCCGTTGACCATGACGAGTTCGTTATGAAGCCAGTAGTTGGCGAGGGGTTTTCCAGTGACCGCTTCGCTTATGGCTATGGCATTTTCGTGGTGCGGGAATACGAGATCCGCACCGCTCATATGTATGTCATAGGTACCCCCAAGGATTTTCATGGCCATGGCGGGGCATTCCAGATGCCAGCTTGGCCGGATGTTCCCCCATGCGGTCTTGTAGAATACCCCTTTCTTGAGTTCGCTCAGGGTCGATCTCTTCAGAAGCGTGAAGTCCCGCGGGTTCTCCTTTTCGTACTGTTCCAGGTCCACCGTCTTTCCCAGGTGGATTTTATCAAGGTCTATCTTGGAGAGCTTTCCATAATCCTCGGATCGGGATATATCAAAGTAGATGGATCGCAGCTTTTCATAGGCATATCCCTTTTCCACGAGTTTTTGCGTGAGTTGAATCATGTCATCCACGTGCTCGCTGGGTCTGGGATATTCCGAGGCCCTTTTCACGTTCAGGGTGTCCAGGTCCTTTAAGAACTCCTGATAGTATTCTTCTGTAAAGTCTTTCAAAGATTTGCCCGCCTTCTCTGCGCCTTCAATGGTTCGGTCATCCAGGTCCGTCACATTCATTATGTGTGTTACGCCATAACCCTTAAATTCGATATAGCGTTTGACCAGGTCAGAGAAAACAAAGCGGCGGCATTGGCCCACATGGATCAACTGGCAAAGGGTGGGGCCGCAGGAATACAGTCTTACACGGTTTTCGTCAATGGGGACAAATTCTTCTTTTTTTCGCGTAAGGGTGTTGTATAAGACCATTCCCGTTTTCTTCTTGACCACAAAAAGGGGCGTGCTCAGATACCTTTCACCACCATCGCACTGGATCACCACCATCCGGCCCGCTTTCATCTCCTTGGCAATCTTTAACGCTATCGCCATGGCCGCTCCTGAGCTCATACCAACGAAAATGCCCTCTTCTCTGGCCAGCAATCGGGTGGTATAGTAGGCCTCCTCATCCTCAATATTGATAATCCGGTCCGCACGGCTCTTTTCAAAGATGCCTGGGCGGTAGGATTCTTTCATATTTTTCAGGCCCTGGATCTTGTGCCCCAGGTAGGGCTCAACGCCCACAAGTTCCACATCAGGTTTGAGCTCCCTGAAGCGTCTTGAAAGCCCCATCAGAGTGCCTGTCGTGCCCATGGCAGAGACAATCACGTCCAGGTCACCGCCTGTCTGCTCCCAGATCTCCATGGCCGTCGTCTGGTAATGGGACTTCCAGTTGGCCTCATTGTTAAATTGGTCGGCAAGCCAGAACTTGTCCGGCTCTTCTCGGATCACGTTGTAGACAAACTCAATGGCCCCGTCCGTTCCCAGGTGGGCGGGTGTGAATTCCAAATCGGCTCCCATGGCACGAAGGATCTTTTTCCTCTCATCACTAACGGCTTCCGACATGACCAAGAGGAGACGATACCCTTTTACTGCCGCTACCAGAGAAAGCCCAATCCCGGTATTGCCACTGGTCGCCTCCAGGATAATCTTCTCGCTGGTCAGTTCACCCCTTTTTTCCGCCTCTTCAATCATAGCCAAGGCGGGTCGGTCCTTGACCGATCCCCCCGGGTTAAAAGACTCCAGCTTTGCCAGGATTTGAACATTACTGTTGGAGTTGAGTTGTTTGATGGGGACTAATGGCGTCCATCCTATCTGGTCGAGTATGTTCCCGAATTTCTTCTTCATGAATTCCTCTCCAACTTGTGACTAGCTAAAACAGATTCCGAAAGGGACGCAGAATAAATTAACTACTTTATAATAATAAGCTTTTGCTTGCAATACTGAAATTATGCTAACCCTTGGCCCATGCGCTCGGAAACCCCCTCGCAAAGCCATATGCGCCTCATTCCTTGACTAACATGGGATAATATCGATAATGGGAACGCCGGTTACCAAAACATGCCAGAATGCCCCGCTCTTCAGAC
>JASFIT010000424.1:0-4033 GCA_050122535.1 Desulfobacteraceae bacterium
GGTGGTGCAGTACCAGAATTTCTCATCCACCTCGATTTCTTCACCCCTGCTCAGAATCCGGATATCCCCCCATGGGAAATGCTCCTGCCACAGGGCACGCCGCATGGCCTGGATAAAATCCCGTGGGGCAAAGGGTTCACCGGCCCCTGTGGAGGGGCAAGCCTCTACGCACCGTCCGCACCGCATGCACGCATCGAAGAATATGGAATCACCCAGGTCAAATTCCCCCGCCCCTTCCTCCACGTCCAGGATGACCGGTTTGCCGGAGCCCTGGAAATAGATCCCTACGGGTGCCCCGAGGATATGAAAAAGCTTGGTAAAGGGGATCGATGCAATAAAACCGAGGCTTAGGAGCGCATGCCCCCACCAGAGGTAGGGATAGAGGTCTTTTGCCGCAGTGGGCGAAAATAGCGAGGCCATCCACCCGCCCACAAAGGACCAATCCACCCACGGAGGTTGCTGGTGGACCAGCCGAAGGCCTTCCACCATAAAGCCGGAAAGGCCGACCAGCAGAAGCCACGCTGGCACCAGGGCATCCTCCCACCGCCTCTCAAGCCGGGAAACACGCTGGATGTATCGACGAATAAGTGCCCACAGGATCCCTGTCAGGAGCAGCAGCCCTCCCAACTCCATGGCCAGGGAAAAAACCAGATAAGGCGTGCCGGCCAAGAACGGAAAGAGATAGTGGTGGATAGTGAGCAAAACAGTGCCAATGAAAAGGGACAGAAAGCCCCAGAACAGGAAAAGATGCAGCACGCCTGCAGCGATCTCGCCCTGAAGTACGCGTCGGCCCAGGAAGGTATCGAAGACGCTCCTCGTGAGTGCCTCACTTGAAAAAGGAACTTCCAAGGATCTTGCGCTCTTTTTCCATACCCAGATGTGGGCGGCCACACCTACCAGAAAAAGCCCTATGGCCAAGCCGGCCAGCACGTAGAAGATCCAAGCATCCTCGATCTGCCAGAACACGATACGATGGGGTGTCATGGAAGTCATCTCACCTTACGGAAATTCCTCAATCCCCAAATTCCTCAATGCCTGTTGAGAATATTGTTCGTTTCTCTGTTGACATGTCAAAGCATTTAATCTTATATTTCCATAAGTTTTTCTTATGGGTGGTTTCATGCAAATCAATCTTAACCAGCTCAAGGCCTTCTACTTTGCGGCACGGGAAAAGAGCGTCACAAAAGCGGCCGAGGTACTCTATGTAACACAGCCCGCAGTCACCATGCAGATAAAGGCCCTTGAAGCGTCCCTTGAAATCAAACTGTTCAGAAAGTATGGCAAACAACTGGAACTGACTGAAGGGGGCAATGTGCTGTTCCGTTACGCCGAGAAGATGTTTGAGATCGTTGAGCAAATGGAATTTGCACTGAAGGGTTACAGGGAGTTGGCCAGAGGTTCCCTGACCATAGGTACGACCCGCAGCTTCGCAAGACACCTTATGCCAGGGCTTTTGTCCCGTTTTCAGGAGAATTTCCCCGAGGTGAAAGTCATTCTAAAGGAAGAGAGTTCCCAGCAGATTGCTGATGAATTATTGGAATTCAAATGCGATCTGGGCATCATATGCAGGCTCCCCAATCTGGGCAAGTTAAAGGTGATTCCCTATACGAAAGAGGAGTTCTGCCTGGTCACATCACCCGAACACAAATTTGCAGACATGGGGGAAGTCTCTTACGAAGACCTGAAAGGGGAACCGGTTGTCATAAGAGAGAAAGGGTCTGGTTCCCGCCATGCCATACTTTCGCTGCTTCGATCAAAGGGTGTTGAGCCCTCTGTGCTCGTGGAAGCGGGGAGTGTGGAGTTTATCAAAGAGTACGTTATGAAGGGGCGGGCGATCTCTTTCCTTTACAAACCAGAAATTGAAATGGAGGCAAAGATGGGTCTTCTCACCCCACTGCAGATGAAGGAGGGGCCCATCTTCGTCCAGACCGACATCGTTTTGCCCCCTGACACAGAGCCTTCCCCGCCCGCCCAGGCGTTTCTCCTTTTAGCCGAGGAGAGATCATAGCATCTTGCTGCGCCCGTAGGAGCAGAATTCAAACCTTTATTAGAAAGATACTTCTTTCTATGCAAATAATCCTGATTCCCTAGCAAGATTCAACGCCATTAACCTAGCTGTTCTTGTTTTGAACCAGCGTTCTAACCCTGCAAGGAGAAACGCTTGAGCCTCTTTTATATGTTTTTCGGCCAGAGATCTGCCCCTGTAAATGGAACGGAACCGAACAAGACTCTCTGGACCGTATCGGTCTAAATAATCCGCCTCGGCAACCATTGTGGCAGAAGGGTCCTCCATGGCAAAGACCTGCTCTGGAATATCATGTATAGCGATAATGGAGACAATCGCGTGCATCTTTTCCTTATCATATTTCATGTTTTCCAATATCTGTTTCGATATCCCTGCCCCGTGTCTCATATGGGCGGCTACACTATCCGCATACTTTTTTTGATCGGGTTTGGCATTTATCCAGTCTTCATAGTTCACTTCGCTCCAACCGATGTCATGCAAGTACAGGGCCGGGATAACAATCTCCTCATCTCCATCCTCTTTTTCAAGGAGTTGTCTTGCATAACCGATCGTGCGAAGTGTGTGCTCGAAGTCACTCGCGCGTCCACGATCTAGATAAGGCTTAACAATTTGCCTCAGCTGTCCTTCCAGAATTCTGTCCATTTGTACAGCATCCGTTTAAGCATTGGATCGGCACTGAAAAAAGGGCGGTTGCTCAATACCCCTATCCAGTTCCAATCTCCAATTTTGTTCCACCATTTCAGTTTTAGTACTCCAATATCTGACGATTGAATGATACTCCCGGTATAAAGACTTCCTCTATTACTCCTGTCAAGAAAAGAATGAAGGACACTCACCCTTTTTCCCCATGATACAGGGGCGGGTGTGGTTTGACGGGCCAGATATTCCCTGATATAAGGGACAGAATTTCGGAAAGAATGATAGAGAGGGAGAAAAGGAATGCACGCAGAGAGTCCTTTAAAAGATAAGATCATCCTCGTTGTTGATGATGAAGTCGATGTCCTGGATACAGTGGAAGAACTCCTGGATATGTGCGCCGTTCATAAGGCCGCAGATTACGATACTGCACTGCAATACCTTTCTAATAATACCTATGATGCAGTGGTTTTAGACATAATGGGGGTTAATGGCTTTGAGCTTCTGAAAAACGCCGATTCAAAAGGGTTCCCAACTGTTATGCTTACAGCACATGCCGTGACGCCGGAAGCCCTCAAAAAGTCCATCAAGCTGGGTGCGGTCTCCTTCATACCCAAAGATAGGATGATGGAACTTAAAGATTTACTGGAAGAGGTGGTTCTTGGTGGCGGCAAACGATTGTGGTGGCTGAAGTCTTTTGATCGTTTGGGTCCCTTTTTTGATGATCGGTTCGGTGCCGACTGGAAAGAAAAAGATAGGTTCTTTAAGGAATTTGAAGAATCTCTAAAAAAAGGCGGAGAAGAGGAGGCGTAAAAGGAGGTCTCTTAAGAAATAGCGTCAGCTTTAATTAGGCGTCTCTTTCGCCTTTAGAATAACCCCTTTAATGGAATCCACCCCATTCCAGTCAAACTTCTCAACCGGAAGAGGTATGCGGATATTTGCAATCAGTTTTCGATAAGACCTCTTCCATATCCTGTGATCTCCTGACCAGGCCTCGATAACTGGGTTTAGTAAAGTACGTTCAACTTGAATTGCAGGCCAAGGGAAAAGCTTTGAAAAGAGGCGCTTGCGTATTTGGCTCGGTCCAATCCTTTGCGGAACCACATACCGGATAGGGGATTCAGCTCTAAGAGGGATGGATAGGTCCATCCCGGTGCCCTCATGTGTCAAATTTCTTAGGATACTGCGTGCGGCCCGTTTTCCTTCAAGGGCACACAGATCATGCATGTCAGCTCCCCGGAGCAGATTGCCCGCTGCAAAGATGTTCGGGATAGAGGTCATAAGGTTCATGTCCACGACAGGTCCCAGCGTGGATGGATCCTGCTCAATAGGGGTGTTTTGGATCAATTCAGAAACGGGCTGAAATTTGCC